>JAEWYA010000146.1 GCA_023395775.1 Bacillota bacterium | reverse complement strand
AAAACCAAATTGCCTCCGTCCATCACGCTGCTGCGGGCGGCAATATAGAGTTTGAAGGCTCTCGGGTTTTTGCCGATGATCACGTCGTTCAGAGCGTGGATACCCTCAAAGATTGCCAGCTCATCATTTCCCAGCCGCAGGGGCTGAGACATAATATCGGAGCGCATCTGCCGGGCAAACTCATACTTGGGCACGTGGATGGTCTCGCCCCGGTCCAGCATGGCGAAATGGCGGTTCAAAAGCTCGATGTCCAGGCAGAAGGGAGACTCAAAGTCGATGGCGCCCTCACGGTTCCGGGGAGCGGTCTCCGGGTCAATGGTGTTGAAATAGTTGTCCATGGACACCGTATGGGTCATCACGCCCATGGCCTTGAGAGTATCCTCTATCTTCAGAGCGGTTGTGGTTTTACCGGAGCCGGAGGGTCCGGACAGCAGAATAATATGGGACTCGCTCCGGTGTTCGGCAATTTTTTCAGCCGCCGTGCGCACCTTCTTCTGAAATTCCTCGTCGCAGCGCTGGGAAAATTCTCTGGGATCGCTGCGGACAGCCTCGTTGATGCCGCTGAGAGAATATGCCATGATTTCAAACCCCTTTCAGTACGGGAGCCCGGCGCTGGGAATCCGTGTCCCCTGATTCAATTCCCCTGTTCTTCCGACCCAAAGGCCAAAGAGGACGGTTCATTGCCTATGCCTTGATAAAACGCGGCGAACGCCGCCTGATTTTCCGCAATTTTGCCGGGCCTTGCCGTGTATTCCACCGGATATTTCAGGTTGAACACCCGGCTGATACGGCCCGGCCCGCCCACCATCTTTGTGGACCCGCCGGCGCCGCAGGAGAGAATGGAGCAAAGCTCCGACATGATATAGACGTTGTAAAGATTTTCGGCTCCCCGCTTACACCAGCCCACGTTTTCAAAGCTGCCGGACATGTATTTCTGCCGGTAGAGGTAATAGGGGCCGTATCCCGCGGCCCGCAGGGTCGGATCCGCGTAGTCCAGCATTTCCCCCACCGCCTCGGCGGAGGGAATGCGCAGCCCCTCCAGAGTGATGCGGCTCCCCTTCTTCAGACTCAGGGTGTGGACGGTGATGTTGTCCGCGCCCAGCTGCAAGCAGGTGTCCAGCGACCGGCGGAAGCCCTCCGGGTCGTCCTCCGGAAGACCCGCGATCAGATCCATGTTGATGTGTTCGAATCCGGCGGCGACCGCCTGCTCCATGGCGGAGAGAACCTGCGACGCCGTATGGCGGCGGCCGATGGCCTCCAGAACCCGGTCCTCCATGGTCTGGGGATTCACGGAGATCCGCGTGATGCCGTGGCGCTTCAGGACCCGCAGCTTTTCCCGCGTCACCGTGTCGGGACGTCCGGCCTCGACAGTATACTCGCCGCAACCCGCAAAGTCAAATGAATCTGTGAGTCCGGTGAGCAATTCGTCCATCTGCTCCGCCGTCAGGGTGGTGGGAGTGCCGCCGCCCATGTAGAATGCCCGGACCCGAAGGCCCAGCTCCCGGCAAAGCTTTCCGGCGGAGGCAATCTCCGTTTTCAGCGCCGCCAGATACGGCTCCACCAGAGGAAAGCTCTTTTCAACGCTGGAGCTGACAAAGCTGCAATAGGCGCAGCGGGTGGGGCAGAAGGGAATGCCCACATACAGCGCGATGTCCCCCGGCCTCAGGTCCTCCCGAACGCGGCGGGTGACGGAGGCGGTCTCCGCCGCCAGGCGGGCGCGGCGCGGTGTGACGAAATAGTCCTCCTCCAGCGTCCGCCGGGCCTCCTCCGGCGTCTCGCCCTCGTCCATGGCAGCCACCGCCACCTTGTCGGGCCGCACGCCCGTGAGGCTTCCCCAGGGGGGATCAATGCGGGCTGCCTGCTGCGCGGCCTTGAAAAAACTCATCTGCAGGAGCCTTCGGCGCTGGCCTTCTTTTTCATAGTCGGTGCCGGTGAGGTTCCGGGCACACTCGCCCCGGCCCATTTCGCCGCGGTAGGACATCTCTGTCACCGCTTGGGCCCGGTCACCGTTTTGAAACAGCGAAATTTTTGTCCAGCTGGAGTCTTCTTCCTCATAGACCGGACGTTCCTCCGGCAGCAGGGCAAGCAGAGTCTGCTCCATGGCGTAGATCTCGCGGTGCCCGTCAAAAATCAGACGCATCGCTCAACCCCGCAGCGCCTGAAGCATAAAGGGGTTGTACTCCCGCTCCCGGCTCAGGATGGACGCGCCCATGTGGCCCGGAAGGACGCTGTATTCTCCCTCCAGCCGCCCCAGACGGGCAAGAGACGCGAGCATGTCGTCGACGCTGCCGCTGGCCAGGTCCGTCCGTCCGCAGGAGCCGGCAAACAGCGTGTCTCCGGCAAACATCACATCGCCGCACAGCAGCGTCACCGAGCCGGCGGAATGGCCCGGAGTGGACAGGACAGAGACCGTCAGGCCACCCACCCGAACGGTGTCCCCGTCCTCATAGTCCACCGTGGCAGGCAGGGGCGGAAACAACTGGCGCATACGGCAGTCGGATTCATCATACACATCCCGATGGTTTAGATATACCGGGATGCCGGGAAACCTTTTCAAAAGCGCCTCCACCGCGCCGGTGTGGTCATAGTGCCCGTGTGTCAGCAGAATGCCCACGGGCGCGCAGTCGGTCTCCGCCACGGCCTGCGACACCCGCTCCGCGTCCGCGCCGGGGTCCACGACGGCGCAGGTCTTCGTCTCATCGTCGCACAGAATATAGCAGTTGGTCATAATGGGGCCAACCTGCAAGGTGATCGTTTTCATGGCAAAAGCTCCTTACAGCGTATCGGTGTCCAGAATCAGCGTCAGCGGGCCGTCGTTCAGAGAGTCCACCTTCATGTCCGCGCCGAACTCACCGGTCTCCACGCGAAGACCCTTCTCCCGGCACAGGGCAATAAACTTTTCGTACAGCGGAATGGCCACTTCCGGCCTTGCGGCAGCCAGAAAGTCCGGCCTGCGGCCCCGCTTGCAGCTGCCGTACAGGGTGAACTGCGAGATAATGAGCAGTTCTCCGTCCACCGCGTCCAGCCCCAAATTCATTTTGCCGCTTTCATCCTCAAAAATGCGAAGGCCGCAGATCTTGTCGGCCAGTTTCACGGCCTCGGCCTCCGTGTCCTCGTGAGTGACGCCCAGAAGAATCAGAAAGCCCCGGCCAATCCGGCCCTTAACGGCTCCGCCGATGGAGACGGAGGCGTGGGCGACTCTTGTGACGACTGCGCGCATAAAAAGCTCTCCTTTACTCGTTTGATCGCATTTATCCCATCCCTCGTTTCCTCACAGAGAATCTGCGAAGCAGATTCTCTGTGAAAAGGAGACACAGCGGAATGAGTGAGCTTTGCCCAAAGGGCAAAGCGAGGGATATGGAGCTTGTGTCGACGTCATCCGGCGGGCCGGGTGACATTCAAGACCCCGGAAACCTGATTCAGGCGCTTCATCAGGGATTGCAGCTGTGCGCCGTCCTTGACGTCGACCTCCAGGGTGATGACGGCGAAATTGTCCTCCGTGGTGCGGACGTTCAGCGCCGCCACGCGGGTGTTGGTCACGGACAGGGCGGCGGAGATATCCAGCACCAGATTGTTCCGGTCCTTGGCGAGGATCTCCAGAGAGGTGCGGTAGCTGTCGTTGGTATCGCTTCCCCAGGAGACCCTGATCCACCGGCCCTGCTGGTCCGGCTGGCTGCGGCGCTCCTCTGAGGCGTTGGGGCAGTCGCACCGGTGGACGGACACGCCGTAGCCCCTCGTGATGAAGCCGATGATCTCGTCGCCGGGGACGGGGGTACAGCACTTTGAAAATTTCACGAGGCAGTTGGAAAGGCCCTCCACGATGATGCCCTGCTCGCTGCGCGTGCGCCTGGGAATGGAGGGTTTCGCGGAATCGTCGGCTCTGGGAGCCTCCAAGGCCGCTTCCTCCAGCGCTTTTTCCTGCTGGTGCTTTTGAATGCGCTGAATCTCCCCCTGCATCCGGTTGACGGCTTTCTGGGCGGAAAAACCGCCATAGCCGATCGCGGCGTACATCTCGTCCAAAGTCCCGTAGGACACCCGCTTTAAAAGCTCAGGCAGATTTTCAAGCGCCAGCACGTCCTTCATGGCGATGCCGCAGTGCTTCAGCTCCGCTTCGAAGGCGGCCCGGCCATTGGCGATGTTCTCCTCTTTCCGCTCTTTCTTGAACCACTGGCGGATTTTGCTGCGGGCCTCGCTGGACTTGGCGATTTTCATCCAGTCCCGGCTGGGGCCCTTGGCGGTCTTGGAGGTGAGAATCTCCACGATATCGCCGTTTTTCAGCTGGAAATCGTAGGTGACGATGCGTCCGTTGACCTTGGCGCCGATCATATGGTTGCCCACGGCGGAGTGGACGGAATAGGCGAAGTCGATGGGCGTGGCCCCGGTGGGAAGGTTTTGCACGTCGCCGCCCGGGGTGAACACGAAGACCTCGTCGGCGAACATATCGATCTTCAGGGAGCGGATATACTCCTCGGCGTCGGTCCCCTCCTGATTTTCAAGAAGCCTGCGGACCCACTCGTATTTGCCCTCGGTGCCGGAACCCTGCCCGTTCTGCTTATACTTCCAGTGCGCGGCCACGCCGTATTCCGCGATGTCATGCATCTCCTGTGTGCGGATCTGCACCTCGAAGGGAATGCCGTCCCCGCCCATGACGGTGGTGTGGAGGGACTGATAGCCGTTGGGCTTGGGCGTTCCGATATAGTCCTTGAACCGACCCAGAATGGGCTTGTAAATATCGTGGATGACGCCCAGCACGTTGTAGCAGTCGCCCACGTTGTCCACGACCACCCGGAAGGCAAACAGGTCAAAAATTTCATCCAGAGATTTATTTTGATTGAACATTTTGCGGTAGATGGAGTAGGGATGCTTCATCCGGCCATAGACCTTGTGGTGAATGTCCATCTCATCCAGGCGCAGGTCGATCTGTTCCTGAGTGCGCTTCATGAAATCGTCGTACTCCGCTCGCTTTGCGTCAAGCTTGGAGACAATTTCATCAAATCCCACCGGGTCCAGATATTTTAAGGACAGGTCCTCCAGCTCCCACTTGATGCGCTGCATGCCCAGACGGTGGGAAATGGGTGCGTAAATCTCCATGGTCTCCAGAGATTTCTGCTTCTGCTTTTCCGGGGACTGGTACTCCATGGTGCGCATGTTGTGGAGTCGGTCGGAGATTTTGATGAGGATGACCCGGATATCCTTGCTCATGGCGATAAGCATTTTCCGGAGGTTCTCCATTTGCTCGTCTTCCTTGGTGGCATACTGGATGCGGGTCAGCTTGCTGACCCCCTCCACCAGATCGGCCACCGTGGGGGAAAAGAGCTTTGCCACCTCCTCGTGGGTGGCGGGGGTGTCTTCAATCACGTCGTGAAGGAGCGCCGCCTCAATGGACTCGGAGTCCAGCTTCAACTCCTCCGCCACGATCTGAGCCACCGCCAGAGGGTGGATGATATAGGGCTCGCCGCTTTTGCGCGTCTGCCCGTGGTGACTCTTTTCGGCGTATTCAAAGGCGGCCCGGATGTGGGCGAAGTCCGCGGCGGGGTTGTAGGCCCGGACGGTTTCTTCCAGCTTCTGATACTGCTCCGCGATGGTCACAGGGCCCCCCTCCCCTCCCAAATCTCCGCTCCGGCCCGCAGCTTTTGCAGGAGGGGGCAGGCATAGAGATCAACGCTGTCCTCCCAGGGGAGCAACGCGATGTCCAAAAGCTCTTCATCCACGGCGGCGACGCGGAGAAGCTTTCGCTCCTCGAATACCGTCAGAGCCAGCGCGGAGCGCAAAAACGGTTCCCGTCCGCCGGCCAGCTCGCCGGCGGTCCGGAGAAACGGCAGCATTGCCACCCGCGCCCGTCCGCCGGGCAATAGGCGACGCATGGCCTTGAGC
>JAEWYA010000198.1 GCA_023395775.1 Bacillota bacterium | reverse complement strand
CCCCCGGGGGGGGCGGGGCGTAAACCTGCCGCCTAATTGGGCGACGCCGGGTGCTTTGCCGCGGGCGTCTCCCTTTTAAGAAGGAAAAACAGGTGTATCTTCCGCGGGAAGGAGGGTCAGCGGACGTCGTCCTGCAAGGCGTCGTAGCCCTCCTCGCCGGTGCGGACCTTGATGACATTCTCCACATCGTAGACGAAGATTTTGCCGTCTCCGATGTGGCCGGTGTACAGCGCCTTTTTCGCGGTGGACACCACCAGCGACACCGGCAGCTTGCATACCACGATGTCCACCTTCAGCTTGGGGCGGACGGTGGCTTCCATCATAACGCCGCGATAATACTCGCTGGCGCCGCGCTGCTCGCCGCAGCCCAGAACATTGGTGCAGGTCATGCCGGTGATGCCGATATCAAACATGGCGGACTTAAGCGCATCGAATTTACCCTGGTTGCAGATAATTTCGATTTTAGTCAGCTTCGTTCCGGCGGGAGCCACAGGGACCGCATCCTGAGCCGTGGGAGTGACCAGCTCCACGGGAACCGCTTCTCGGACGGGTACGCTGCCTACGGTGTCCTCATCGTCGTAATCATTGCGGGTGAAGGTGAAATCGGCGTAGGCGCTGAGCAGGCCGTGCTCGGTGGAATCCAGGCCCTCCAGCTCCTCCTGACGGGGGACCCGCAGGCCGATGGTGTGCTTGATGATCTGGAACACACAGGTCATGGTGACAGTGACCCAGGCAGCCACGGCCAACACGCCGATCATCTGCACGATCAGCTGGGCAAAGCCGCCGCCATAGATGAGGCCGAGACCGGAGCCCCTGGTCAGCACATCCGCGTCGGTATATGGGTCGAAGTAGGCAAACACACCGACCAGCAGCGTGCCCATCGCGCCGCAGCAGCCATGGACGCCCACCGCGCCCACGGGATCGTCTACCTTCAGCTTCTGGTCGATGAACTCCACGCCGAACACAACGGTGAATCCGGCGATGACGCCGATGATAGCGGAGCCGGTGACGGTGACGGTGGAGCAGCCGGCGGTGATGGCCACAAGGCCCGCGAGAGAACCGTTCAGCGTCATGGACACGTCGGGTTTGCCGTATTTTACCCAGGTGATAATCATAGCGGTGAGTGTGGCGGTGGCAGCCGCCATGTTGGTGGTGATGAAAATGCGGCTCACGTTTTGGGTCAGGCCGTCGATCGCCAGGGAGGAGGCGGGGTTGAAGCCGAACCACCCAAACCACAGGATGAACACGCCTAAGCAGCCCAGCGTGATGGAGTGACCGGGAATGGCGCGGGGCTTTCCGTCCTTGCCGTATTTACCAATGCGGGGCCCCAAAATCAGAGCGCCGATAAATGCGCTGATTCCGCCCACCATGTGAACGGCGGTGGAACCGGCAAAATCGTGGAAACCGTAAGCGCCTAAGTTGGGCAGAAGGCCGCCTGCGGTGCCCAGGGTGCTGAGCCAGCCGCCGCCCCAGATCCAATGGCCGGAGACGGGATAGACGAACAGGGAAATGACAACGGAGTATACGAGATAGCTCTTGAATTTCGTCCGCTCTGCCATGGCCCCGGAGACGATGGTGGCGGAGGTGGCGCAGAACACCGTCTGGAAAATCAGGGAGGTCCAGTCCGTATCCGCTGCAGCGGCCACGGAGGGCGTTCCCATGATGCCGGGGATCAGCTCCGTACCGTACATGATGCCAAAGCCGATCAGCCAGTAGACAATGGTGCCGCAGACGAAATCCATCAGATTCTTCATGCAGATGTTGCCTGCGTTTTTTGCTCGGGTAAAGCCGGTCTCCACCATGGCGAAGCCCGCCTGCATGAAAAAGACCAGCGTGGTCCCCAGCAGGACCCATAATGTGTCGATTGCACTCATTTACCTCTCCTCCTGTTTATGCCCAAAATAAGTACGCAAAAAATGGCAAAGGCGCTGGAGAGCGGTCTGCTCTCTCCAGCGCCTTTGCCAGATACGTTGGTATGACTTTACCATGGAAACGGATATCCGTCAACCGGCGGATTCTCCAAGAAAACTGCGGTTCTGCACAAAAAAATTCAGCCTATTAGACATTTCCAACAAGATTTGTGTAGCCAATCAGGAATCGGTCTACCTCCGCGGCAGCGGCCCGGCCTTCCGCGATGGCCCAGACCACCAGCGACGCGCCCCGGCGCATGTCCCCGGCGGCGAAGACTTTTTCCACGTTGGTGCAAAAGCGGCCCTTTTCCGTCAGGACGGTTTTGTCCTTTTCCACGCCGAAGGCTTTACAGACATTTTCCGCGCAGCCGGAAAAGCCGGTTGCCCCGATCAAAAGCTGACAGGGAAGGGTGTCGCCCTCCGTGGTGACGACGCCGGTCAGCGCTCCATCCTCCCCGGCGGTCAGACTTTGGACCTGAACGCCGAAGCGCCGGGGGTCCGCGCCGAAGACGGCGACGGCTTCCTCGTGGGCGTAGTCTGCGGGAAGGTCCCCGCTACAGTCCAGATAGTCTTCTCTGCGACGCCGCACGAGCTGGGTGACGGAGCTGCAACCTTGCCGCAGAGCGGTTGCCACGCAGTCCGAGGCGGTGTCTCCGGTGCCGATGATGACCACATCCCTGCCTTTGGCGGAGAAAGCCGGTGCAATTTCCATGCCGAAAACCTGCTGCTCCACGGCGGATTTCAGATACTCCGTGCCATAGAACACGCCGGTGACGCCCTTGGTATCAAAGTCCATAGGCCGGGGACGCTCCGCGCCGCAGCAGAGGATGACCGCGTCATACTCCTCCATGAGCCGCCTGGCGGTCTTGGGCTGGGCGGCGTCCACGCCGGTGACGAAGGAAACCCCCTCGTCAGTCATCAGGTCAATCCGCCGCTTGACCACGGATTTCGGCAGCTTCATGCCGGGGATGCCGTAGGTCAGCAGTCCGCCGGGATGGGCCTCCCGCTCAATAACGGTGACGGAGTGGCCCCGGTGATTCAGCTGGTCCGCCGCGGCCAGTCCCGCCGGGCCGGACCCGACGACGGCAATCTTTTTACCTGACCACTGGGGCGGGCGGCGGCGCTTCACGCCGCCGGAGGAAAACGCGTCCTCGATGATGCACAGCTCGTTGTCCCGGATGGCGACGGCGCTGCCGTATTGCCCGCAGACGCAGGCGTGCTCACAGGGGGCGGGGCAGACCCGCCCGGTGAATTCCGGAAAGTTGTTGGTTTTCATAAGGCGGCTCAGCGCGTGCCCCCGGTTGCCCGACCAGATCATATCGTTCCACTCCGGAATCAGATTGTGAAGCGGGCAGCCGAAGGTCTTTCCCTCGTAAAGCATCCCCGCCTGGCAGAAGGGAACGCCGCAGTTCATGCATCGCCCGCCCTGCTGGGCGCGAGCGCCGTCGGACAGGGGGAGGCGAAATTCATCCCAGTTCCCCACCCGTTCCAGAGGAGGACGATGCGGGTCGTCCTTGCGGAGATATTCTAAAAATCCGGTGATTTTACCCATGATACCGTCTCCTTTCATGCCTGTGCGCGGGCGTAAAACGCCTCAATTTCCGCCTGCTGGCGGCTCATTCCCTTCTCTTCCCACTGGGCGATGGTCCGGAGCATCCGGTCATAGTCGATGGGCATGACCTTTTTAAAGCAGGGAATGTAGGATTGAAACGCGGCCAGAATCTTTTTGCCCCGGGGGGACCCGGTGGCGGCCACATGCTCTTCGATCAGGGCCCGAAGCTCCTGAATGTCGTGCGTCTCGGTCAGTGTGTCCGTCAACACCTGTTCCTTGTTCAGGCGCAGGTACAGATCGTGCTTTTCGTCCAGCACATAGGCGATGCCGCCGGACATGCCCGCCGCGAAATTTTTTCCGGTGGGGCCAAGAATGACCACCCGGCCGCCGGTCATATACTCGCAGCCGTGGTCGCCCACGCCTTCGACCACGGCGACGGCTCCCGAGTTGCGGACGCAGAACCGCTCTCCGGCCATTCCGTTGATGAACGCCCGGCCCGCCGTGGCGCCGTAGAGCGCCACGTTGCCCACGATGATGTTCTC
>JAEWYA010000162.1 GCA_023395775.1 Bacillota bacterium | reverse complement strand
AGGTTGGCCAGACCGGCAAGACCGTGCACCCCAAGGTGTATATCGCTCTGGGCATCTCCGGCGCCATCCAGCACAAGGCCGGTATGCAGGATTCCGAGTGCATCATCGCGGTGAACAAGAATGATACCGCTCCCATCTTCGAGATCGCGGACTACGGCATCTGCGGCGACCTGTTCAAGGTTGCCCCCATGCTCACCGAGGCCATCCGCGCCGCCAAGGCCGCGAAATAAGAAAAATACCGTAGCAACAAGAAAGGTCCCGCCATCCGATAGGATGGCGGGACCTTTTTAGTGAAAACTCCTCAATGCCCCTAACATTTACAATCCGCTGTTGCCTTATCATCACATAGCGCCGACGGGTATAATTAGGAATGATCTGGGTCGCGTAGATAAGACAAAGTAAGTTATGCAAGGGACGAGGTCTGCCAATCCCTGGTATCCGCCGAAGTGAATCCTTGCTGGTTAAACCGGGCTTGTTGTTCGTAATCTGACGGCACTGCCGATTTAGGCTTCCATGATATTCGTCGTGTATATAATTTTTCGAGTCTCAGGAGGATATGCAAAAAAACGTGCTCAGTACATTCGTCTTCCCAACTTTGCACACAGAATGGATATTACCTGCCTCACTTTTCTTTAAATTCGTAGAGCCGTGACAGTACTTCCCCTTTGGTCCTGTATGGCAATCCAGGCCCTCTGGAGTCGGTCCGACCTCTCGCGCTGAAATCATGCGGCTTGATGAGATCGACCCACCTACGATTAAATCAGCGGTTAGTCAGCTTTTGGAAGGCTGTCGTAGTCAGTAGTTCATCGTTTTTTTCAATATATGATTTGCTGTAATTCCATCCGCCGATTGAACCGTTCCACCATTCATACTAAGATAGCAATAACGACGATTTATGGAGGAACGCCATGGATACGATTTATTTTGACAACGCCGCCACTTCGTTTCCCAAAGCCCCCGGCGTGGGCCGGGCAATGGCCGACCTGATTGAAAATGGAGCCTTCAATATCAGCCGGGGCGGATACGAACGGTCCTATGAGCTGCTGGCCCAGGTGCTGGACGTCCGGGAGCGGCTGAAACGGCTATTTTCCGCGCCAAAAGACGCCTGCGTCTGCTTTACCGGCGGAGTCACCTCCGCGCTGAATCAGTTTTTGAAGGGAACACTCTCTCCCGGCGACCACGTGATCGTCTCCTCCATAGAGCACAACGCAGTGATGCGCCCTCTGTACACGCTGTCTCAGACAGGCGTGGAGGTCAGCGCGGCCCGTTGCGCACCGGGTGGAACGCTGGACCCGGAGACGGTCCGGGCCTGCTTTAAAAGCAACACCAAGGCGGTACTCTGTACCCATGCCTCCAATGTCTGCGGCACAATCCTGCCCGTGGGCGAGATTGGCGCGCTCTGCCGGGAAAAGGGCGTCTGGTTCGCGGTGGACGCGGCGCAGACCGCCGGGATTTATCCAATCGACATGGAACGCATGGGTATTGATTTTCTGGCCTTCCCCGGTCACAAAAGCCTGCGAGGACCTCAGGGGGTGGGCGGTTTTCTGGTCACGCCTCGGCTGGCGGCGGCGATGCGCCCGGTGATTGAGGGCGGTACCGGCTCCCGTTCGGACTCTGAGGAGCAGCCAGAATTCCTGCCGGACAAGTTTGAGAGCGGCACTCTGCCCCTCCCCGCCATCATCGGCTTAAGACAGGCGCTGCTGGCGCTTGAAAATGGCACACAGGCGGCCTATCGGCTTGAGATGGAGTTGACTTCCCAATTCTTGCATGGACTTTCCGGAATTTCAAGCGCAAAAGTCGCAGGTATTTCCGACCAAACCCGACTGGCAGAGCGTCTGGGGGTCGTTAGCGTGGACTTCTCCCCCGCAGACAACGCGGAGCTGGCCTATGCCCTGGAGCAAGAGGCTGGAGTCATGACCCGGGTGGGGCTGCACTGCGCTCCCCGTGCCCACAAGACGCTGGGTACCTTTCCTCAAGGCACGGTCCGGTTCTCCTTCGGGCCAGAAAACACTGCGGAGGAAGTGGAACTCTGTTTGCGGGCCATCCGGAATATTCTGAAATAGCGGCAGGAAAACGACTTTAGCCGCCGGAAGCGCAGCATTCCTAACAAAATACGCGCGGCGGAAGTTCTCCGCCGCGCGTATTCCTGTTATATATTTATACAGTTTCGGCTACTGCCGGCTTCTGAAGCAGCATCTCAGCAATGTCCGCGCCCCGAATCCCATAGAAAACCAGCCCCATTGCCCGGTCCTGTCCGTCCTGACTCTGGAGATTCGTCTTGGGATGGCTCGCTCTCCAGCGCAGCTGACGGCGAATGTCCTCAAAAATAGCGCTGCCCAGCACCAATGTATCGGCCTCTCCGTGGAGGCTCACCCGTTTCACGCTGTCGATCTGCCCAAGCTCCATATAATACATACTCTTGTCCCGGGTGAGAAAGATCGCTCTCTGACTGGTGATAAAGTACTTTTGTCCCATGATACTCCGCTGCTCCAGCCAAGGCGTCACGATCACGATCGCCGCCAAAATCACTACCAGCGTGATAAACTTTGCGCTGGGAGCATCGCTCCGTCTGCAGTAGACCCAAAGCAATGCACAGGCACACGCGGCCGTAGCCACCCATTTGAAAATAATCTGCTCCCTCGTCCGCTCGCCCAGCAGAGGGAACGGCGCAGTGCTCCCACTCCAGCGGACAGTCTCGCCATTCCGCAGATATCCATTCAGTTCCTTTTCCATCATGCTTCTCTCCTTTTTCCGACCGTTCAACAGGCAGGCTTTTTCCGACTCTGCCCACTGGTCTCTATATATGTTATTATAGCGTTGAACGCTGTTCAGCGGCTGCAAAAGCCCTCAAAGCTCCTGTTAATCCTTTGTAAAAAGCGCACGGTCCAGCAGCGGCTCTAACAAAAATTTCAGCTTGAATTTGTCTCTTCCGTCAATGATTGCTCCCCGCTCCGGCTTTTATGCCCCAGGTACGTTAAAAAGCTCAGGCATCTGCTTTTTACAAATTTTCTTAAATAATCCTTGCAATACTCAAAAAACTGTGTTAAACTAACTTGTGCCTTCGTGAGAGGGCATTTATTAGAATCAATAGGATCGAAAGAGGTGAACACGAGCAATGAAGGAAGGAATCCATCCCGATTATCAGCAGACTACTATTACTTGCGCCTGCGGTAATGTGATTGAGACAGGTTCTACCAAGAAGAATATCAAGGTGGAAGTCTGCTCTAAGTGTCACCCCTTCTTTACGGGCAAGCAGAAGCTGGTCGATACCGGCGGACGCGTGGCCAAGTTCAATAAGAAGTTCGGTCTGGACAAGTAAGTCCGCTGACACGTTCACAAAACCCCGTATCCGTGAGGATACGGGGTTTTTGCGCGTATTCGCCCGCTTTACAATTTCCGGCGGAGCGGATATAATAATATCGCTATGTTTAACATTAAAGGAGACGATTGCCATGCGCCTGAAAGCTGTTAACCCCAAGGACCTTTCCTTGGAAGCGTTCCGCCTGTTCACCGAGCGGACTCCTCTGCTGACCGCAGGGGACCGGACTGCCTGCAACACCATGACCATCGGCTGGGGCGGCCTGGGAGAACTTTGGCAGAAGCCTGTTTGCACGGTGTACGTGCGGCAGTCGCGTTATACCTTTCAATTTGTGGAGTCCCACGACTATTTTACCGTGTCCATCTTGCCGGAGAACCTCAAAGACGCCCTGCGCCTGTGCGGAACCAAGAGTGGCCGAGACATGGACAAAATTTCCTCCTGCGGCCTGACGGTGTGCTATGGCACGGGCGATGCCCCATTTTTCGACGAGGCGGAGCTGGTGCTGGTGTGCCGGAAGCTGTACGCGCAGGACATGAAGCCGGAGTTTGTGATCGATCATGACGCGGCGGCCCCCTTTTACAAGGAGGGCGACTGGCACCGGATGTATATCGGCGAGGTCGTGGAGGCTTATCACGCATAACCGCCAATAGCGGAAAAGGAGATTTATGCAGGAGACAAACGAAATTCGAGATAAAGTGGTATTGGTGGGGCTGAACTCACCGGTGCTGAATAAGGACGAAAACGCTGACGAGTCCACCATGGAGGAATTGTCCGCTCTGGTGGAGACTGCCGGAGGAGAAACAGAGGGCATCATCATTCAAAACCGGGAGAAACCCGACCCCCGTACTTTTATCGGCGAGGGGAAGGTGGCCGAGGTGCAGCTCTACTGCGAGAATGAGGGAGCCACCATGGTCATTTTTGACAACGACCTGTCCCCTTCTCAGCAGCGGGTTCTGACCGAGCTTTTGGGTATTCAGGTTCTGGACCGCTGCGGCCTGATTCTGGACATTTTTGCCCAGCGCGCCAAGACAAAGGAAGGCCGCTTACAGGTGGAGCTGGCGGAATATCAGTACCTCCTCCCCCGCCTGACGGGCATGTGGACCCATCTGGAGCGGCAGGGCGGAACCAGCGGCAAGGGCGCCATTGGTTCCAAGGGCCCCGGCGAGACGCAGCTCGAAACCGACCGGCGGCTGATCCACAAAAAGATCGACAAGCTCCGCTCCGACCTGGACGACGTGCGGCGGGTCCGTAGTACCCAGCGTCAGCAGCGGCGAAAGAATGAGATTCCCGTGGTGGCGATCGTGGGCTATACCAATGCGGGCAAATCCACACTGCTGAATCAGCTCACCGGGGCGTCCATTCCCGCCACCAACCGCCTGTTCGACACGCTGGACACCACCAGCCGACTTTTAACGGTCAGCGATACGCAGGACGTGGTCCTCAGCGACACCGTCGGCTTTATCCGCAAGCTCCCCCATCAGCTGGTGGAGGCGTTCAAGGCAACGCTGGAGGAACTGGAATACGCGGACCTTCTCCTTCATGTCATCGACGTTTCAAACCCCGAGTGGCAGCAGCAGGCTCAGGTGGTGGAGGACCTGATGGCGGAGCTTGGGGCCAGTGGCCTTCCCCGCATTGAGGTCTTCAACAAGTGCGACCTGTCCGGCGGCGAGATCCTGCCCCGGGGGGAGGACATGGTGACCATCTCCGCCAAAACCGGCGAGGGCGTGCAGGAGCTTTTGCAGCTGATTGACCAGCGGCTGGATAAGGGCGCCCGACGGGTGATCATCCACCTGCCCTATGAAAAGGGCGGGCTCCTGGACATGTTGTACCGGGAAGCGAAGGTGGAAAAGGTGGACTACGCGGAAACCATTGACGTGACCGCCGTGTGCGCTCCTCGGGTCCTGGGGCAGGTGGCTCCTTACGTGCGGGAGACAGAGTACCCCCATGACAATTAGATGCGTGGCATGAGCGGATACTTGGTACCATTTGAGGTCGCGGAAAGCGAATTCACGGAAAAACGCTCCCGCTTCATCAGCCATATCTGGCGGGTGGAGAGCGAGGCGGAGGCCCGCGCCCGCATTGAGGAGACAAAAAAGCAATACTACGACGCCCGCCACAACTGCTGGTGCTATTTGCTCCGGGAGGGCGGCGCGGTCCGCTATTCCGATGACGGCGAGCCTCAGGGTACAGCGGGCCAGCCCATGCTGAACGTGTTTCAGCGGGAGGAGGTCACCAATGTTTGCTGCGTGGTCACCCGCTATTTCGGCGGCGTGCTGCTGGGCGCCGGCGGGCTGACCCGGGCCTATGCCAAAGGTGCGAAGGACGCCCTGGACGCCGCCGGCGTCAGCCGGGTCAGCCTGTGGACACTGTGGGATGTGCCCTGCACCTATCCTCTGCTGGAGCGAGTCAAGCTGGAATTGACAGCGGCCGGAGGCGTTGTTGAAAACGCGGACTACGGCGCCGACATCACGCTTCTCGCCGCATTCCCCCAGGGCGGCGCAGAGATGTTCGCCCCCCGTCTGACCGAGCTCTCAGCCGGGGCTTTGTCCATGGCAAAACGGGGCGAGGACTTCCGTCCCGGCCCCCGGGAGACGCGATAGGTCTCCTTCAGCAGCCCTGGAAAATTCCTATGCTCTGGGTCGGGCCAGCTTTTTTGGTTTCTATGAAAGCAGGCAATTATACATTAAAAGGAAAGAAACACCCGGCGGGCGTTTCTTTCCTTTTTGGTTTATGAGCCAAGGACAATGCTTCTTGTACGGCTTTCCGTAAGTCCGGTACAGCAGGCAAAATCGCTAAAGGAGGCGATCAGATGTCGCACTCTCTCGTGCGCCAGGCGATCTCGACCTCCAAATCCCTTTTCAGCTTCGCGTTCTCTGCGACGAGGTCGTCATAATGGCGGCTCTGTACGTAATATTTGACAAAGCTGAACGTGGCCTCCTGAAACTCTTCTTCCGTATACTGCGGCAGGAGGGAGCCGTTGTACCGCTTAAGTCCCTGCACGGAGATCACCACAAGACGGCGGTTCTTTTCCGAGAGATGAATGATCTTCAGATTCTCCGGAATTTCCAGCTTCAAATCGTATATTTCGTTGATTGTTTTTAGCAGCTTGCGCTGTTCCGGCTTCGCCGAGACAATCACACCGTATTTTTCAAACAGGTCCTTCAAATAATCGACAGAAACTTCCTCTCTGGTAATGGTCCCCTTTCCAATTCCAGAAAACATCGTATTGGACAGGGAAAAACTGACAAATACCTCTTTGCCCGTTTGTGGATAGCTCATGATTGTTTACCTCCCGATATATTCTTTAATTGTAATAGGAAAGTACTCCGTGCTTTGAAACCATTGTATCATATATTGCGCAAAAATAAAGTGATAAATTGCGCAATCATTGCGCAATTTTTTGTCGATAATTTTAAAATGCGCTTCCGTCAGCCGTCGTCCCTCCACACGCAAAGGCGTACGGATTGGTCCTAATAAATTCTGCCGTTCGTTTTGATAAGCTGTCAAAATTACATAAAAACTTGATTGTCACACAGAATAATTGGGAACCATATTTTTCATATTGCAGTAAAATTGATTGCATATACGGATAGGAGGTCACTGATGAAAAATGCAGCAAAATTTCTCGCTGTCGGCTGTCTCCTGCTTGTTTTGTCCGGCTGTCAAAACGGATCCTCTTCTACGCCAAACACATCGTCAAATCCGAATAAGCCCGAGGAATTGAAAGTTAGCGACTATTTTCCATTGGCGGAGAACACAAAATATGTATATCAGGGCGAGGGAAACGAGTACGCCTTCTATGACGTTTATCCTGATTTCACTTCGGAAAATCAGGTACAGCTGAGGATTGACAACGGCGGCACCATTCTAACCATGGTGATTGCTCTCTCCGACGGAAAACTGGTTCAGACCTATTCAAGCGGCGAGACCTATAATCGGGATAACGACTTGAATAAGACCGGTGAGGAAGAAGTCCTGCTGGCAGAACCGATCGTCAAGGGTACTGTCTGGACATTGAAAGACGGGAGCACCCGGACGATCACCGACACTTCCACTTCAGTTTCCACCCCCTCCGGAAATTATGACACAGTTGAAGTCACCACCCAGGGAACAAACGGCACAACCATCCAGTATTACGCCAAGGATGTCGGCCTGGTTAAAATCGTCTTTGGGTCGGGAGAATCTCAGATTTCCTCCACGCTCGGCTCCATTGAAAAGGATGTGCCCCTGACGCAAACCGTTCGATTCTTCTACCCCAATGTAGACCAGGATAAGATTTATTATGACGAAAAAGAGATTGATTTTTATACAAATGATATTACAAAGGACGTCCTTGCAAAGGCTTATCGGGAAGTTCCCAATGGGGCCGCAAAAGTCTTCTCTGAAAATGCGGGGATCAACAACTTGTTCCTGAATGATGACGGAAGCGTCTCCCTTGACCTGAGCCAGGCGTTTTTAACAGAGATGAATACCGGGTCCGGGTATGAGTCCGCGATCCTTCAATGTCTGGCAAATACCTTTGGGTATTACTATCATACAGATAAAGTGATCCTGACAATTGATGGCAGCCCCTATTCATCCGGGCATTTTAAATTTCAGAAGGGCGAATTTTTGCAGGCTGATCTGAGCAATGCCATCCAGCTTGCAAAATAGACATCACGCCGCGGGGACCAAATAAGCAAGCCGCCGGGAACAGAGGTCATCCGGAAAAGTATTAAGGGGAATTCTGTTTTTTCTTGACAGAAGAGAACAAAAATGCTAAAATTCTCAGTAAGATCTTTTTGTGAGTTCTTGCAAAAAGAAGCAGACCAATCTTTTGCTTTGCAGAAGATAAGCCCTTACGGACAGGCGGGTCGGTTGCCGGGCGGTATAATCCGCATTATTGATTGAGTTAGAAGCTCAAATTTTATAAGTTGATTACTTTATAATCGAGCCTGCGGGCAATCATCTTGTGAAACGGTCAATAAAAGAGAAGCAGTCGATCCTTTGCGGAACCGCTAAATCTTTGCCATATGAAGTTTGGTCGCATGTAACCGTGCGATCTTATTCGTTAGGCTTTTCTATTGATTGTTTTGACCGCAGATGACGTTGTCATCTGCGGTTTTGTTTTGTGCCGGGCGTCAGAAAGGAGAAAACCATGGATTTGGAACGTCAGAAATCAGCCCCTATCTGCCAGGCTTTGGAGCAATTCCAGCGGCGGCGGGTCGTTCCTTTCGATGTACCGGGCCATAAAAGAGGGAGAGGCAACCCGGAGCTTGCAGAACTGCTGGGGCAGAAGTGTGTGGGGTTAGATGTAAACTCGATGAAGCCGCTGGATAATCTCTGCAATCCCGTGTCTGTGATCCGGGAGGCAGAGGAACTGGCTGCCGATGCTTTCGGCGCAGCTCACGCTTTTTTTATGGTGGGCGGCACCACAAGCTCGGTGCAGAGCATGGTCCTCTCGGTTTGCAAGGCGGGCGAGAAGATCATCCTGCCTCGCAATGTTCACAAGAGCGTTATCAACGCGCTGATTCTCTGCGGCGGTATTCCTGTCTATGTGAAACCGGAAATTCACCCGCATATCGGGGTGGCGCTGGGAATGGAAGTTGCCTCCGTGGAAGCTGCCATCCGGGAAAATCCGGACGCGGTTGCGGTATTGGTCAATAATCCCACCTATTATGGCATCTGTTCCGACCTGAAAGCCATTACGCAGCTGGCCCATGCCCACGGGATGAAGATGCTGGTAGATGAAGCGCATGGCACTCACCTCAGCTTTGGCGATGGGCTGCCTGCCTCCGCTATGTCGGCGGAGGCGGATATAGCTGCCGTATCCATGCACAAGTCCGGCGGGAGCCTGACTCAGAGTTCGCTTCTCCTTCTTGGGAGAGAGATGGATGTCGGCCACGTCCGCAAGATCATCAATCTTACCCAGACCACCAGCGCATCCTATCTGCTCCTCTCCAGCCTGGATATCTCCCGCAGGAATCTGGCGCTTCGGGGCCGGGAATCCTTTGCCAAGGTCGTCCGGATGGCCGAATATGCCCGGTCCGAAATCAACGGAATCAGCGGATATTACGCCTATGGACGGGAGCTGATCAATGGGGTCAGTGTTTGTGACTACGATGTGACGAAACTATCCGTCTTTACTCAGGGCATTGGACTGACGGGCATCGAAGTTTACGATCTGCTCCGGGACGAGTATGATATCCAGATCGAATTTGGCGATATCGGGAACATTCTGGCCTATATTTCCATTGGCGACCGCATTCAGGACATTGAGCGGCTTGTGGGCGCTTTGGAGGACATCAAACGGCTGTATGCTAAAGAGGGCTCCAGCCTGTACTTCGGAGACTTCGTTCAGCCGGAGGTGGTCTATTCCCCGCAGAAACCCTTTTATGCCGAAAAGGAAACCCTTCCCATCCGCCGGACGGCCGGCCGGGTTACCGGCGAGTTTGTCATGTGCTATCCGCCGGGAATTCCAATCCTGGCCCCCGGCGAGCGGGTCACCGAAGAAATTATTGAGCACATTCTGTTTGCCCGTGAGAAGGGCTGCTCGCTTCAGGGGACTGCCGATCCCGAAGTGGATTATCTCCAAGTGATTAAGGAGTAACAGCGCGATGGATATGTGGATTTATACCGCAAACGGTCAGATCAGCATGCGGGTCAACCGGGAGCTCTATTCCGCGGAGAGCGAATACCAGAAGATCGAGGTCTTTGAGTCTCCGGATTACGGTCGGCTGCTTGCTCTGGACGGAGACGTGATTTTTTCCTCCGCGGACGAGTTCATTTATAACGAAATGGTGGCTCATGTTCCCATG
Organism: Bacillota bacterium; assembly: GCA_023395775.1. Classification (GTDB taxonomy): domain Bacteria; phylum Bacillota; class Clostridia; order Oscillospirales; family Oscillospiraceae; genus Oscillibacter. Next base: position 2,914 of record JAEWYA010000162.1, on the reverse strand, counting down.
GCGGTGCATCCCCATGTCAAAAATGTTCTCATAATCGGCGGTGGAGACGGCGGTGTGGCTCGGGAGTTTACGGCTTACCCCGAAATCGAGACCATCGACGTGGTCGAGCCGGATGAGATGTTTGTTCAGGTCAGCCGGGAATTTTTCCCGGAGGCTGCCAGGAGCTTTGAGAATCCGAAAGTCAACATTATCTATCAGGACGGTCTTCGTTTTCTGCGCGGGCGGAAGTCGGAGTATGACATCATCATCAACGACTCCACAGACCCGTTTGGCCATACGGAAGGGCTGTTCACCAAGGAGTTTTACGGAAGCTGCTACCGCGTTCTGCGGGACGACGGGATCATGATCTATCAGCATGGCAGCCCGTTTTTTGACGAGGACGAGACCGCCTTCCGCGCAATGCACCGAAAAGTATACCAGAGCTTTCCCATCAGCCGCGTTTACCAGGCCCACATTCCGACCTGCCCTTCGGGTTACTGGATGTTCGGCTTTGCTTCCAAAAAGTATCATCCGATTAACGACTTTGATCCTGCCCGCTGGAATGCCCGCGGCATTAAGACCTGGTACTATACCACCAATCTGCACCTGGGCGCCTTTCTGCTGCCCAAATATGTGGAGGATCTACTGGTTGAGGCGGAAAACGCGGTCGATAAGGCCCGTTAAATTTTCAAAGAATTTAGATAGGAGGGACTTTTGATGTCCAGACTCTTAGTCATCGGCTGCGGCGGTGTTGCGTCCGTCGCCATTCACAAATGCTGCCAAAATAGCTCGGTATTTACGGAGCTCTGCATTGCCAGCCGCACCATTTCCAAATGCAATGAGCTAAAAGAAAAACTTGTCGGCAAGACCGCCACAAAGATCACCACGGCTCAGGTGGACGCGGCGGATGTCCCCGCCCTGACGGCCCTCATCCGGGAATATCGGCCGGACGCCGTTCTGAACGTGGCCCTGCCGTATCAGGACCTCACCATTATGGACGCCTGCCTTGCTGCGGGCGTGCACTATATCGACACCGCCAACTATGAGGCGGAGAATACGGACGATCCCCAATGGCGCGTCATCTATGAAAAACGCTGCAAGGAACTGGGCTTCTCCGCCTATTTTGACTACTCCTGGCAGTGGGACTATCAGGAAAAATTTCGGCAGGCCGGCCTGACCGCCCTGCTGGGTTCGGGTTTTGATCCCGGCGTCACCAGCGTTTTCACCGCCTATGCCCTGAAGCACTATTTTGACGAGATCCATACCATTGACATTCTGGACTGCAACGGCGGCGACCATGGCTACCCCTTTGCCACCAACTTTAACCCGGAGATCAACCTGCGGGAGGTCTCCGCCCCCGGCTCCTATTGGGAGGACGGAAAGTGGGTAGAAGTTCCGGCCATGTCCATCAAGCGGGAGTATAGCTTCCCCGAGGTGGGCAAAAAGGATATGTATCTGCTCCATCACGAGGAAATCGAATCTTTGGCAAAGAATATCCCAGGTATCCGCCGCATCCGATTTTTCATGACGTTTGGCCAGAGCTATCTGACCCACATGAAGTGCCTGGAAAATGTGGGCATGCTGTCCACAACTCCGGTGGATTTTCAGGGGCAGCAGATTGTGCCTATCCAGTTTTTGAAGGTATTGCTGCCGGACCCCGCTTCTCTTGGCCCCCGCACCGTTGGCAAGACCAACATCGGCTGCATTTTCACCGGCGTGAAGGACGGTAAGGAGAAGACGATCTATCTTTATAATGTCTGCGACCATCAGGCATGCTACCGGGAGGTGGGCAGCCAGGCGATCTCCTATACCACCGGCGTGCCCGCCATGATCGGCGCGATGCTGGTGGCGGACGGCCGGTGGAGGAAACCCGGCGTGTTCAACATTGAGGAGTTTGACCCCGATCCCTTTATGGACGCCCTGAACCAGTGGGGTCTTCCCTGGGTCGTGGAGGAGCATCCGGAGACAGTCGAGTGAGCGGATTCGATCAATTACCCACGCCTTGTTATGTGGTGGACGAAGCCCGGCTGCGCCGGAATCTGGAGCTGCTGCAAACCGTTCAGCAGGATACGGGCTGTAAAATTTTGCTGGCCCAAAAGGCGTTTTCCATGTACGCCGAGTACCCCCTGATCCGCCGGTACCTCGCCGGGACAACCGCCAGCAGCCTCTTTGAAGCCCGGCTGGGCGCCACCGAGATGGGCGGGGAGACTCACATTTTCTCTCCCGCCTATCGGGAGGGGGAGTTTGACGAGGTTGCGGCTCTTTGCAGCCACATTGTCTTCAATTCCTTTGCACAGCTGGAAAAATACCGTTCCCGCTGCGGCGGCGTCAGCATCGGGCTTCGGATCAACCCCGAGTGTTCCACCCAGGAATCCCATGCCATCTATGATCCCTGCGCGCCCGGCTCTCGTCTGGGCGTCACCGCCGATCAAATCAATCTGGACAGGCTGGATGGGGTGGACGGGCTTCATTTTCATACCCTTTGCGAACAGGACGCCGACGCGCTGGCCGTGACGCTGCAGGCCGTGGAGCAAAAATTTGGAACAGCTCTCCGCCGGATGAAATGGCTGAATCTGGGCGGCGGACACCATATTACCCGACCGGGCTATCACATCGACCTGCTGAAGGAGTGCGTCCGCCGTGTACAGGATACCTACGGGGTGCAGGTTTATCTGGAGCCGGGAGAAGCCGTTGCCCTCAATGCCGGATACCTGATCACCGAGGTGCTGGACATCGTGGAAAACGGCGGCATTACAACGCTGATTTTGGATACCTCCGCCGCCTGTCATATGCCGGACGTGCTGGAAATGCCCTACCGGCCGCCGCTGCGGGACTCCGGAAAGCCTGGGGAAAAAGCCTATTCCTACCGTCTTTCCTCCTGCACCTGCCTTGCAGGCGATGTCATCGGCGACTACTCCTTTGACCGGCCTGTTGA
>JAEWYA010000154.1 GCA_023395775.1 Bacillota bacterium | reverse complement strand
GAAACCCTGACGTTTGAACAGCAGATCACCCGTCTGGAGGAGATCGTGGCCCAGATGGAAAAGGGCGATGCGGAGCTGGCGGATTCGCTTAAGCTATTCGACGAAGGGACCGCGTTGATCGCGTCCTGCGGAAAGCTCTTGGATGAGGCCGAGCAGAAGGTGGTGCAGCTGATGAAGGGGGCCGACGGCGCGCCGGTGGAGTTGCCCTTTGACACAGAGGATGAGTCCGATGGATAAGGCGGCGTTCGATGCGCGGTACGGCGAGTACCGTCAGGCGGTGGAGGAGTATCTGGCCGGACTGTTTTTGGACAGGCCCCACTGGGCCGATCTGTATGACGCCATGCGGTACAGCCTTCTCGCCGGAGGAAAGCGCATCCGTCCGGTGCTGACATTGGAGGCTGCCCACCTCTGCGGGATGGACTGGCGTCAGGCGCTGCCGGTGGCCTGCGCGCTGGAGCTGGTCCACACCTATTCCCTCATCCACGATGACCTGCCCTGCATGGACGACGCCGATCTCCGCCGGGGAAAGCCCACTAACCACAAGGCCTACGGGGAGACGCTGGCGGTGCTGGCGGGGGACGCGTTGCAGCCGGAGGCGTTCCGCCTGATTTTGACCGCTCCCGGACTCAGTGCGGCCCGGCGGGCCGACTGTGCGCTGATTCTGGCGGAGGCTGCGGGTGCGGACGGCATGGTGGCCGGACAAGTGCTGGATACGCTCCATGAGCCTCATACCCACGAGGAACTGCTGGAGGTTCACCGACTGAAGACCGGAGCCATGATCCGGGGTGCGGCGCTGCTGGGCTGCGCCGCCGCCGGGGCGGGGCTGGACCTGCGTTCCGCCATTGGGACCTATGCCCAGGAGCTGGGGGTGGCGTTCCAAATTCGGGACGACATGCTGGATGTCATCGGCGACGAAGCCGCCTTTGGAAAGCCCATCGGCTCTGACCGGGCGGACGGAAAAGTCACCTATGTGGATGTGCTGGGATTGGAGGGCTGCGAAAACGCCGTCCGCATGTGTACCGCCGCGGCGAAGGCGGCGCTGGCGCGGGTGCTGGGGCATGAGTTTCTGGACTTCCTGGCAGACTCGCTAGCGGAGCGGAGAAGCTGAGGCGGAGCGATTTCAAGCCTGTTAATTTAAAATTAACATTTGTATATACAAAAATCGTTGTATATTTATTGAGAACGTGCTATACTAAAAGCACTAAGCGGCGGCGCAGTATCCTAGTCAGGACTGCCGTCTCTCAGGGAGGGCCTAAAAATCCTCTGAAGGGCATATCGATGAAACCCGTGGTGCTTGCTTGAAACGCCCAGTTTTGGGTGGGTGCTGGGGGGAAGCGTGACTTCACGCTTGCGGACTCAGGGCGATGAACAATGGCATGGTCAACCCGACCCTGTTTTCGTGGAGACCTGTTCTTGTGCGCGGACGTAATCCCATGTGGTATCCGGCCCGCGTACGAAACAGATTAGGAACCTGCAATGCGGTGCATCAGGCGTTCGCGCCTGTAACGCTGTGTGCAGATGTAGCCTGCCTTGCGTGGGCGCGGTGGATGAAGGATTCAGGCGGCTTTGGCTCTGGCCAGAGCAAAGCTGCTATCGCTTTCTGAAACCCCGGCTGCAAAAGAGGCTAAAGAGACGGACAGACTGAGGTGGAAATCACCTAGGCTGTCGTAAGGGCAGAAAAGGGATTACAGTGCGGACTAAGTGGCAGTCGGGTCGCGCGGACGGCGACGCCGCGACGCAGCGCCGAAAGGGGAACCGCCTCTATCGGCAACGAGAGGTGCGCTGCAGGGAAATCCAACCCGTACCTAAGCCGTAAGATTAACCTTTTTTGCCGCCGCTGACTTAGTAAAATGAATTTTTGACCCGTCCAGGTCTTGGCGGAATTTTTGCCGCCGAGGAGGCCGCTGTTTGAGCAAGGGAAAAGTAAAAAAGAAGAACAACTCGGATTTGCCGCAGTATCGCTGGATTCTGCGAATATTTTTGATCGCCGTGGCGCTGTCCGCCGTGCTGAGTCTCGCTTCCGAAAGCGTGCTCACCGGAGCGGGGATCGCGGCGGCGCTGTTGGTCTTGGCTGTGTTCATCGGTCTTGGCATTATATTTGACATCATCGGCGTGGCTGTTACCGCCGCGGACGAACGGCCGTTCCACTCCATGGCGGCCCACAGGGAGCCGGGAGCGTCGGAAGCCATTGGCCTTCTTCATAATGCCAGCCATGTCAGCAGCTTCTGCAACGACGTGGTGGGCGACATTTGCGGCATTGTCTCCGGCACAACCGCCGCCGTCATTGTGGTCCAGCTCCAGCGAATGCTGAACGTACACACAGTGCTTTTGAGCGTGGGGGTCACGGCGTTGATCTCCGGCCTTACCATTGGCGGCAAAGCGCTTGGCAAGACGTTTGCCATTGATAAGAGTACCCGCGTGGTTTTCCTCGCGGGCAGATTTTTGCACATATTTCATCGTTCCTCCAGGTGAGGCGGATGAGGGAGAGACTCCATGATTCTTGAAAAGATCGATTCTCCGGCGGATGTAAAAGCCCTGAGCCGCCGGGATCTGGACACGCTCTGCGGTGAACTGCGGAGCTTTTTGATTGACAATGTTTCAAAAACCGGCGGGCATCTGGCTTCCAATCTGGGTGTGGTGGAGCTGACGGTGGCGATCCACCGGGTGTTCGATACCGCCAATGACCGGCTGGTGTTCGACGTGGGCCACCAGTGCTATGTCCACAAGGCTCTGACAGGCCGCAGGGAGCTGTTCGGCACTTTGCGGCAGTTCGGCGGCCTTTCCGGATTTCCAAAGCCCTATGAGAGCGGACACGACGCGTTTGTGGCGGGCCACGCATCCAATTCCGTCTCCGTGGCGCTGGGCATGGCCCGGGCCCGGACGCTGGAACAGAAGGATTA
>JAEWYA010000227.1 GCA_023395775.1 Bacillota bacterium | reverse complement strand
GGGCAGCGGGTCAGACAAGGCAACCGACCCCACGCTTATGGGCCGACGGCAGCGGAAACTCTGCGATTACAGCGCGTTTGCCTCTGAAATCACGGCGCCGCGTTCGCCGCCGCCGCTGCCGCTGTGGATAAACGACGGCCCCCCATCCACTTCCCTGTTCCGGCTGGCATTTTACATCCGAATGCTGTATTCCTGTCTGGTGGACGCGGATTTTCTGGACACGGAGCGGTTCATGTCCGGCGGTGCGGTGAAGCGCGGCATCGCGGTTTCTCCGGAAGAGATGCTGCGCCGGCTGGACGGATTCCTCCACAGAAAGCACTGGGACGAGCCAAGGCGGGAACTGGACAAGGTCCGGTGGGAGATTCTAACCCGCTGCCGCGGGTTCGGCAGGGAAAAGCCGGGACTGTTTACCTTGACGGTCCCCACCGGCGGCGGAAAGACCGGCGCGTCCATGGGCTTTGCGCTGGAACACGCCGCGGCCAACCACCTCAGCCGCATCATCTATGTGATCCCATACACCAGCATTATTGAGCAAAACGCCGCTGTGTTCCGTGAAATGCTGGGGGACGAATGTATTCTGGAGCATCACAGCGGCGTGGACGCAGACCCGTCGGAGGAAAACACCGACCCGCTGGCACAGCGCAGGCGGCTGGCCACGGAAAACTGGGATGCCCCTGTCATCGTCACCACGGCGGTGCAGTTTTTCGAATCTCTCTTTGCCGCCAAGTCCTCTCGGTGCAGAAAGCTGCACAATCTGGCAAACAGCGTCATCATTTTTGATGAGGCGCAGATGATGCCGGTGCCTTACCTGCGGCCCTGCGTGGCCGCCATGACGGAGCTTGCAGCCCACTACGGATGCTCTGCGGTGCTCTGCACCGCCACCCAGCCGTCGCTGCTGCCGCTGATCCAGGAGTATGCGCCTACACTCCAGCCCCGGGAGCTGTGTCCCAACGTAAAGGAGCTGATTCCCAAGTTCCGGCGGGTGAACTTTTGCCGGGAGGAAACCATCCCGGACGATGTGCAGGCGGAGCGTCTTAACAGGGAGAACCAAGTGCTGTGCATCGTCAACTCCCGCAGGCATGCCCAGAGCCTTTACGACCGGCTGCAGGGGGACGGACGGTTTCATCTCTCCACGCTGATGACGCCGGAGCACCGGCGCAGAAAGCTGGAGGAAATCCGCCGCCGTCTCCGCGATGGGGAGCGCTGCCGTGTCATCTCCACCAGTCTCATCGAGGCCGGGGTAGATGTGGACTTCCCCACGGTCTACCGGGCCGAGGCGGGATTGGATTCCGTGCTGCAAGCTGCGGGCCGCTGCAACCGGGAGGGACGGCGGCCTGCGGAGGAATCGACTGTGCATATCTTTCGCGCAGAGGGCGGCGCGCCGCCGCTGTTCCGGCAGAATATCGCCGCAGCGGACACGGCGCTGCGCCAGTTTCCGCAACCCGACGACCCGGCAGCCGTCCACGCGTATTTTTCCGCTCTGTATCAGTGGAAAGGAAGCGATTTGGACCGCAAGCACATTATGGAGCAGTGGGCCGCGGGTGCGCAGGGCGTGGCGTACCCCTTCCGCATAGTGGCGGATGAGTTTCACCTGATCGAGCAGCCAACCACCCCCATTTACATTCCCACCAAGGAAAATGGGCCGCTGCTGGAGCAGCTGCGGCAGGGCTCCTTCAGCCGCGGGCTGTTCCGAAAGCTGGGACAGTCGGCAGTGGCCGTGTACCCGCAGCATCTGCAAGCATTGGACAGCGGCGGTCACTTGGAGTGGGTGGATCGGGAGATTGCCATTTTGCGCACGCCGGAACTGTACACCGAGGAAACAGGTCTGCAGACGGAGCCGGAGACAGGGCAGGCTCTGTTTGGATAATACAAAGGAGATGAGAATGTGTCGATCAAAATGGAGGTATGGGGCAGCTATGCGCTCTATACCCGACCGGAGATGAAGGTGGAACGGGTCAGCTACGATGTCCCAACGCCTTCTGGGGCCCGGGGGCTGGTGGAAGCCGTCTATTTTCATCCGGGCCTGCGGTGGATCATCGACCGCATTTATGTGCTGAATCCCATCCGGTTCAGCACTGTGCGGCGCAATGAGGTGAAGGATAAGATCTCGGCTCGGAATGTAAAATCCGCCATGCAGAGCGGGCGGGAGCTGCCCTGCCTTGTCACCCGGGAGAGCATTCAGCAGCGGGCGGCCATGGTGCTGCGGGACGTCCATTACGTCATCGAGGCTCACTTCGAAATGACGGACCGGGCGGCGCCCGGGGATAATCCCGGAAAATTTCAGGACATTGTCAAGCGCCGTCTGAAGGGCGGCCAGTGCTATCACACTCCCTACTTTGGCTGCCGGGAGTTTCCGGCAAATTTCCGGTTGTGGGAGGGAGGAGAAATTCCGGCCATTCCGGAGAGCCGCGACCTTGGATACATGCTCTATGACATGGACTATACGGACTCACAGAATATTCGCCCCATGTTTTTCCGGGCGCAGATGGCGGACGGCGTCATCACGGTTCCGTCGCCGGAGAGCGGGGAGGTGCTGCAATGATTCTGCAGTCTCTGGTGGCTTGCTATGAGGCCATGGCCGCGGCGGGAAAGCTGGACCGGCCGGGCTGGAGTCCGGTGGGCGTGGCCTATGGGTTGGAAGTGGACGAGACCGGCGCGCTGGTCAACGTAATTTCTCTGAAACTGGAAGCGTCCTCCGGAGGAAAGACCGTCCTGCGCCCCCAGACGCTGACGGTTCCGGCGCAGATCAAGAAGACCTCCGGTGTTGCGAGCAATTTTCTTTGTGAAAATTCCTCCTATTTTTTGGGGATAGACATCAAAGGCAATCCAAAACACACGGCGAATTGCTTTCAGGCGGCGGGAGAGCTGCACCGGCAGCTGTTGGGGCCGCTGTCCTCGCCGGGTGCGCAGGCGGTCTGCCGGTTCTTTGAAACATGGAAACCGGAACAGGCGATGGAAAGCGCCGTGTTGGCGGAATCACGGGAGGATATTCTCAAGGGGGCCAATCTGGTGTTCTGGTTCCGGAACGGCTACGTCCATAATGAACCGGAAGTGCAGACCGCATGGCAGACAAGCTACGACGCGCGCAGCGGCGCCGGAGAGCAGCGGCGATGCCTTGTCACAGGGCAAATGGCCCCGGTGGCGCGCCTGCACCCCACCATCAAGGGCATCCGGGACGGACAGCCTATGGGCAATTCGCTGGTATCCTTCAACGCCCCGGCCTTCACCTCCTATGATTGGGAACAGGGTTTGAATGCCCCCACCAGCGAGTACGCGGCCTTTGCCTACGGCGCGGCGCTGAATGCGCTGCTGGCCGACCGAAACCGGGTGCAGACCATTGGCGACGCCACGGTGGTCTGCTGGGCATCGGATGCGGAGTGCGCCTATCAGGACGCCTTTGCGGCCATGGTCTTCGGCAGTATGCCGGATTCTAT
>JAEWYA010000204.1 GCA_023395775.1 Bacillota bacterium | reverse complement strand
CCGTGCAGGGTATAGCCAGATAGACAATGACGCCCCACACCTGAGGTGTGGCAGCGGAGAGGGAGGCCCAGCCTCCGTCGAACAAAAAGGCGCAGGCCGTCCCCATCACCGCCGCCGTGGCGGCCTGGACGGCGGAGAGGGTCAGTGGGTCCATCCGACTCAAAGACTCCTGCCCCAGAACCAGAGACCCCGCCAGCAGCAGAGCCGTCAGCAGGGACAGCATCTCCCCCGCGCCGAAGCCGCTCAGCCCTCCCAGCCCACAGAGAAGATACAGTCCCAGCACCACCAAAATCTGGATGGGAATGTGCTTCCGGGAGTATTTCCGGCGGAACAGCAGCAGAACCAGAAGGGGAGTCATTACCGTGGACAATGACCGCAGGAACGCCACGCTGGTGGCGGCCGAAAGCTTAATGGCAACGTTGCCGCTCATATGAGCGAAGGCGATACAAAGCGACGAGCCAATCCAGTCGCGGACACGGCAGCGGCGCAGCCCCGCGACGATCCGCTTTCCGGCAAACAGAAACAGGATGAGCAGCGTCAGCAGATACCGCATGGAGAGCAGCGCGTATACCGGCACCACATTGTAGGCTTCCTTGGAAATGGGATCGCCAAAGCCGAAGAACAGGCTTTGCAGCAAAATCAGCCCGATAGCCAGCCGGGGCGTCAGGCAGAGGGGCGGGGTCTCTTCCGCTGCGGTGGCTACCGCCCCGCCGCCCTCCGGCCCGCACGCTATCGGGCAAATTTTATACGGCACGTCTTCGGCCGGCGTGATTTCAGATTGCTTCTCCATTGTTTTCCGCCCCTTTCCGGCGCGGAGTTACCGCGTCGCTTTTACAGCTTTCGTTTCTTTTCCGCATCGCAGTAAGCGCAGCGGTAGGTGTGTTTCTCCCGGTCACTCAGCAGGAAGATGGCGTCCAGCTGGGGCTCCGCCGCCGTGATACACCGGGGATTCTTACAATGAATGATATTCACCAGCTTCATCGGAAGTTCCAGGTGTTTTTTCTCCACCCGTTTCCCGTCCCGAATAATGTTGACGGTGATGTTCGGGTCAATATAGCCCAGCACGTCCAGATCCACCTCCATGGGAGAGTCGATCTTGATGATGTCCTTCTTGCCCATCCGCCTGCTGCGGACGTTTTTGATAATGGCCACGGAGCAGTCCAGCTGGTCAAGGTGCAGGTACTTGTAGATGTCCATGGACTTTCCGGCCTGAATGTGGTCGAGCACCACGCCGTTTTGGATGCTGTCGATATTCATTGCGGTACCTCCTTTACTCTGCCCGCAGGCCCAGCAGCAGCAGGATCAGGGCCATGCGGATGAACTTACCGTTTTTGACCTGCTTGAAGTAGCAGGCTCGGGGATCGTTGTCCACCGCCACCGCGATCTCGTTCACCCGGGGCAGGGGATGGAGAATGCACAAATCGCTTTTTGCGGGGATCAGCTTTTCCGGATCCAGAACATAAGTGTCCTTCAGCCGGATGTAATCCGCCTCATTGAAGAACCGCTCCTTCTGGACACGGGTCATATATAAGACGTCCAGGCTGGGAATGGCGTCCTCCAACGAGTCGGTCTCCGTATACGGAAGACCGTTCTTATCCAGCACATTTTCCTTCAGATAGCCGGGCAGCTTCAGTTCCTCCGGGGAGATGAACACAAAGCGGATGCCGCTTTGACGGGAAAGCGCGTTTACGAGGGAATGGACCGTCCGGCCAAATTTCAGGTCGCCGCAAAAGCCGATGGTGAAGTCACTCAGGCGGCCCTTCTCCCGGTGAATGGTCAAAAGGTCGGTGAGGGTCTGGGTGGGATGGTTGTGGCCGCCGTCTCCGGCGTTGATGATGGGCGCCTCCGAGCGCTGGGCGGCGGCAAAGGGCGCGCCCTCCTTGGGATGGCGCATGGCGATGATGTCCGCGTAGCAGCTCACCGTGTGGACTGTGTCCACCACGGTCTCGCCCTTGGCGGTTGAGGACGATGCCGCCTCGGAAAAGCCCAGCACGCCGCCGCCCAGAGAGAGCATGGCGGACTCAAAGCTCAGGCGCGTCCGGGTGGACGGCTCGAAAAACAGCGTTGCCAGCTGCCTGTGGGCGCAGAGATTTTGGTATTTTTGGGGGTTTTCAATGATATCCTCCGCCGTGGCGATCAGCCCGTCGATCTCGGCGGGGGTCAGGTCGGTGATGTCGATGAGATTGCGATTTGACATAGAGATTCTCCCTTCTTGCGTTTCGCCGGATCGGATCAGACGTGCATCCAGCTTTCGTCACTGGGGTCTGCGCGGAATTTTTTCAGACGCTGGATATCCTCTGGTTTGATTTTGCCTTCCTCGGCGGCCACTTCGCACACCGCGTCAAAGTTGCTCAGGCTGAAATTGACGACGTTTGCCGCCGCCAGCCGGTCAATGCCCTTTTGGAGCCCATAGGTGAAGATGGAGGCCACGCCCAGCACGTCCGCCCCGGCTTCCCGGAGGACGTCCACCACCTCAATGCAGCTTCCGGCGGTGGAGATCAGGTCCTCCACCACCACCACTTTCCGGCCTTTTTCCAGCTTTCCCTCGATCTGGTTGCCCCGGCCGTGGTCCTTATGCCCGGAGCGGACGTATCCCATGGGAAGGCCCATCAGATGACCCACGATGGCGGCGTGGGCGATGCC
>JAEWYA010000195.1 GCA_023395775.1 Bacillota bacterium | reverse complement strand
CCCCAGCGTCCAGCCGTACCCGCGATTCGCGTTCCGCCGCGTATACTGCGCCAACATCCGTGCGTCATAGTCATTGGTCCCGCTGTCGATGGGGAACATACCGGAGGCCGTTCCAGCGCCGCTGCGGTCACAGGCTTGGAGACAAAGCCGTCCGGATGGAACACATAGCTGTGGATGGCGGAATGCGTCGAGGCGGAGCAGAGCAAAAGCGCCCCGCGCCATGGGGATTCTCTCAGAGCAGTCGGAGAGGGAAGCTCCCCGCCGTCCGCATCCAGAAACAGTACGGCGCACTCATATGTCCGCCCTCCGGCGAGAAAGGATTCGCAGTCCGACCAGACGCAAAGCGCGGCGTCCGCGCAGACAGTCTCGCTCCATATGCGGAGCGCCTGCGCAAGATCGTCGGAGAAGACGGGATCCGGGGAGCAAAGCCCGAAGAGAACAGCACCCTGTTTTATAATCTGCTCCATCACTGACCTCCCGCAAACCCAAACGCTGCATTTTTGCCTTTTCAAAACACTGTCTATGCAATACCGCAGATCAAAAACATACCCATGATCCAAAAATGGAATATATTTACTAGTGACTGCGGTCAAAGTCATGTTAGCAGATTTCAAAACTCCATGCAAGAGAATTTTCGACTCGTTTCACACATTTTCCCGGAGGGGGTTGCTTTTTAGTGCGTTTGGAGGCAATCTATGCCAATTCGGTTGTAATTTTCCAAAACGGAACTTATGATACGCTCAGAGACAGTCCCGGAGCGCTGCGTGGCGAGAAGGTGGCGGTTGTGAGAGTAGCCGTATGTGACAACAGCGTTTCTTCGGCGGAGCAGATACAAAACTGGATTGGCCGGTACTGTGAGCTCTACGGCTATTCGGTTTCCTTTCACACATTTCTCTCTCCTGACTCGTTTACCGCGAGTAAGGAGACTTTTGAGGCGGCATTCTGCGGCTTTGGGGGCGGGACCGGCTTTCTGGCGGCGCGCGGCCTGCGCGAGCGGGACCGGGACTGCAAGATCGTCCTGATCGACGACACGCCGGAATATGCAATTCGCAGCGTCCGCCTCCACTGCACCGATTTTATTCTGCGGCCCGTAGATTTTCGGAAAATTGTTCGCAGCATGCAGCTGGCGGCGGGGAGGCAAAGCGTATGAACCGGGTCTGGGCAAAAAAGCGAGAGTCTCTGCCCGCCGCCGCTTCGACAGCGGAGCAGACGGTACGCCGGCAGCTTTCCTGGGCCGCGGGGGCCGAGTCGTTTCAGAACCGGGACCCGCTTTACCACATAACCGAATCCTTTCAGCAAACCTTCGACGCCATCGGACGCAGACACGGCGCCAAGCTGGCAGACACGGCGGCTTCGGAGGAGAAGGCCGGGGAAGCGCCGGACCCCACGTCCGCGCGTCCGTTTTTTGAGGACTCCGGCCGGGAAGGCGGGGCTATGCTCAGCCGGTTTTCCGAGACGGCGTTTCAGCGCGGAACTCTTTCCGGCGCGGTGCTGCGGGGAACGGGCCAGATGATGCTCTTCTCCTGCCTGAAAAAAACAGTGGGGCAGTCCCAGCCGGACAAGTGGCAGCAGCGCAAGCTGTTTCAAACCGCGTCTCCTGAGAGAAACGTACCGGGGCACAGCCCGGACCGGGTTTTGTTTAACCGCGGCTTCACCGACAGCGCCGTTGGCCTGGTGGTGGACACCCTGCGGGACGCGCGCCGGGTGGTGGACGAAATGACCGATCTGGTCAGGGGCGGAAGCGAGATGGGCAAGTCCGGGACGCTTCTCAAAATGTATCCATTTCTGGACGACGGCCGGGAGCGGGAACTCCTGAATCAATACCGCAGGCAGCTTTCAGGGCTGAGACCCGGGGATCCGACCGCATCCGTCCTGCACAACGCGATTGTCCGGGCGGAGGCGCTGATTGCGAAGAAGGCACAGATGAAGCTTGCGTTTATCAACAAGCTCCGATTTCTCTCTGACCGCGCCACGGAGGCACTGGCCGAGCTGGAGGCGCCGGGAGCGGCGGAGGCGATGTATGGAGCGCTCCGGGAGGCGGAGGGCGCGGAGACGCCAGAGGAGGGTGACGAAGACGGAAAAGGAGACGCGGACGCTTCCCCGGGAGGAGACAACCCGGGAGAGGGAGCAGACCCGGGAGCAGAAAAGCCGCAGTGAATCGAAGAGTGCTTTAGCTTCTGCCCTGCGGGCGGTTCTCGGAGGTGTCCCGCTGCGGGAGCTGCCGCCCTGTACAATCAGGGAGCTGGCGGCTTTCGCCGGGAACAGCGGGATGCTGGCTCTGGCGGAGCTGAGCCGGAGTGGGCCCGAGCTGTCGGAGTGTCCGCCGCTTGGTGGCGGAGGTACCGGTGCTCCGTTTGAGATTCCGGCGCTGGCCTGTCCGCTGGCCGCGCCCGCGGAATTTCCAACGGAGGCCGCTATGGGAGGGGGCTGTGATCCCGCCGCGCTGGGCACTTATAGAGGCGGCTCATGAGCGGCCGGTTCCGTTTTCAGGACGATCCGGACGGCGCGGCCGAGCTGGCGGCGCTGCTGGAAGACAGCGGTGTGCCGTATAAGCGGTCGGGGGATCGCTTTGAGCTGCTGTTTACAAAACAGAGCCGCACCTGGCGGACGGTGTGCGACTGCGAGGGAGGCCGGGTGCTGATCTACGGGGTTCACCCGGCGCCCGTCTCAAATTCGACGGCCGCGCTGGCAGCCTGTTCGGACGTCAACCGAAAAATGGTTCGGGGGGCCTGCTTCCTTGCGGAGGGACGGATCGTCTGCCGAACCGGCGCGGAACTTTTTGAACCTCTTACGGCCCGCGAAGCACTGGCGCAGGCACTGGAATACAACGCCTCGGTGCTTTCGCATTTCTGGGAGGCACTGGCGGCGGGAGCTTCCGGTTCCGGTCATTTCAATTGAGGTCCGTCCGGCTGACCGCGCTTTGTCTGCGCGCAAGGGAGGACCTTTCCAGGCATTTCCCTAAAATTATTTAAATTTTATGGGAAATCGTATCAATCTTGAATGCGGCAAAAGACCGCGTTGAGATAAGAATGAATCCAAAAACGTAATTCCAACGTCAGAAAGGAGGAATGCTTCATACCGCGGACGAAGAGGACGGTGTGGAGCACACAAACATGGCAGAGTATCTATCACCAGGCGTTTATGTGGAGGAGTATGACTCCGGCGCAACCCCCATGCAGGGCGTCAGCACCAGCACGGCCGGCTTCATCGGTCTTGCGGAACGCGGGCCTGCCATCGGCCAGCCGCAGCTGGTCACCAATTTCGCCGATTACAAGAGGATGTTCGGCGGTTACCTGAGCGAGGCAGCGTACGGCAGCGCGCGCTTCCTCCCCTACGCAATTGAGCAGTTCTTCGCAAACGGCGGGTCCCGCGCCTACATCATGCGCGCGGTGCCCGGCGATGCGAAGGCCGCTTCGTTCACGACGGGCGTTCTCCGGATCACTGCCGCAAATCCCGGCGCCTGGGCTGAGAACATGCGTGTCTCGGTTTTCCCCGCCTCCAAGGCAAAAACGCAGGTTCTGGCCGTCAGCGGCGCGGACCTGACGCTCAAAAACGCGGACGGCTTCAGCGCCGGCGACGTGGTGGAGCTGTTCGACGGAAAGGCGACTGCACACGCCACCGTGAAGAGCGTTCTGGACCGGGTCGTCACGCTGGACGCCCCCTGCGCTCTGGACGTGGCCGACTCCAAGGTCGGCACCGCGAAGTACATTAAGACCTGCGAGATCACCATCACCGCCCGCCTGGACGACCGCGTGGAGACGTTTGAAAACCTCTCCCT
>JAEWYA010000166.1 GCA_023395775.1 Bacillota bacterium | reverse complement strand
CTTTTCCACCGGAAAAGGCCCCGCGTTTCAAATGTGAATGCCACGGAAAAGGACAAGGAGGAAAGACGATGCCGCTGAACAAACATAATCAGGAGGAATCCGAAGAATTTGTGCAGGGACGCAAGCTGTTCCCCAAAAGCGCGCCGGAGGAAAACGCTTTTGACGACCCGGAGGCTCTGGCAGCGATCATCAAAGGACTGCTGAACGGAAGGCTGGAGTAGACGGAGACCGCGAGCTGTTTTAATCCTTATTGCACAGCCGCCATTTCAATCCCGAATACCGCCGCTGGCGACGGTCATTTTCCGCCATGGCGGAGACGGCGGAGTCATCTCCCACCACGATCAAAAGCTCTCTGGCCCGGGTCAGGGCGGTATACAGCACACCCCGGACCATCAGCGCCGAAGCGGCGGGCATCGCCGCCAGAATCACCACCCGGTACTCGCTGCCCTGAGCTTTATGGACCGTCATTGCGTAGGCCAGGTCGATCTCGGAGAGCTGGTCGGCGGTATAAGTGGATATCCGGTCGTCAAAGTTTAACTGAAGCCACTCCCCGCGGGGGTCGATCTGTACCACGCGGCCCACGTCACCGTTGAAAATGCCGGTACCAACGATACCGTCCGACCGTTCCCACACCACGTCATAATCATTTCGGGTCTGCATGATGCGATCCCCCTCCCGAAATACCTTTTCGCCCCACTGGCGCTGGTGCTTGTCCGGGGCGGGGGGATTCAGGGCCGATTGCAGCAGGCGGTTCAGGTTTTCCGTGCCGCTCTCGCCCTTTCGGGTGGGGGAAAGAACCTGAATCTGGTCCACCGGAACGCCCATCTTCTCCGGAAGACGGGTCTTGCACAGCTCCACAACGGTGCTCACCGCCCGGTCCGCACTGCGGCGGCACATGAAAAAGAAGTCGTTCTGGTCGTTGACGAACCGGGGCGGCTGGCCCAGATTCACCGCGTGGGCATTGCGGATAATGGCGGACTGCTCCGCCTGACGGAAGACCTCCCTCAAAAAAACGGTCTCCACCGTTTTACTGCGAATCAGATCGGAAAAAACATTTCCCGCCCCCACGGAGGGCAGCTGGTCTGCGTCCCCCACCAGCACCAGCCGGGTGCCGTGCCGCAGGGCGCGGAGCAGCGCGGCGAACAGGGACACATCCACCATGCTCATCTCATCCACGATCACCGCGTCGGCCTCCAGAGGCTCCTTTTCACACTTGGTAAAGGAGGCCTCCCGCGTGCTTTCGTTCCAGGTGACGCCCAGCAGCCGGTGGATGGTCTGGGCCTCCAGCCCGCCGCAAAGCTCACTCATCCGTTTGGCCGCCCGGCCGGTGGGCGCCGCCAGCATCACGTCCAGCCCCATTCGCTGGAACAGGGCCACAATGCCCCGGACGGTGGTGGTCTTGCCGGTGCCGGGGCCGCCGGTCAGAATCAAAACTCCGGTCCGGGCCGCCAGCGCCACGGCCTGACGCTGCTGGTCGGCGTAGGTGATGCCCTGCGCCTTTTCTATCTCCGCGATGACCTTGTCCACCTGCCGACCCTGATCCGCGTCTGCGGATAAAAGCGCCCGCAGCCGGGCGACAGCGCTTACCTCCGCCGCCCACAGGCGGCGGAGGTAACAGGCGGTCACATTGGCTACCTGCTCCTGCACCACCGCGCCCCGCGTGCAGAGATCGTCCAGCGCCTTTTCCACCAGATCTTGGCCGCAGTTCAGAAGCTGCACTGTGGCGGTGATCAGCTTGTCGCGGGGGAGAAACACATGGCCGTTGCCCTCGTTGTGGTTCAGCTCGAAAATCACTGCCGCCTGGAGCCGTTCGTCGCTGTCGGCGGCGATGCCCAGGCTCATGGCGATCTCATCGGTGGCCGAAAAGGGGATGCCGCATTCGTCGGCGGAGAGAAGATACGGGTTGGCGCGCACTGCATCCAGCGCCGCGTCGCCGTATAGCTTTCGCAGCAGAATCGCCAGAACAGGGGACAGCTCATATTGGGCCAAAAAAGCCATCAGCCGCCGGAGACCCATCTGCTGGCGGAAGCTCTCGCCAATCTGCTGCGCTTTTTTTTCCGTGACGCCCCGAAGGCAGGTCAGCTTTCCCGGCTCTTGCTCCAGCACATCCAGTGTCTGCTCTCCGAAGCGGTCCACGATGGCCCGGGCTGTGGCGGGACCCACGCCTTTGCACACGCCGGAGGAGAGATAGTTAAAGATTTCGTCGGCGTCCTCCGGCAGCCGCCGCTCCAGCTCCATAGCCTTCAACTGCTCCCCGTGCTGGGGGTGGGTTTCCCACACGCCGTTCACCGTCAGGTGTTCGCCGGGGGCCACGCAGGGAATGCATCCCACCACCGTGTGGAGTTCCCCCTCCTCCGTTACCAGCCGCAGGACGGTATAGCCGTTTTCGGCGTTTTGAAAAATGAGACTATGTACTGTGCCGTCCAGGCAGCAGAGTTCGTCCATGCCGTTTCTTCTTCCTTTTCTTTGTGTGATTGCGGGATTTTAGCCGAACTTCACGTCCATTGCGTCCACCAGCTCCACATTCTTCCACCGGCGGCAGAAATACTCCGCTGTTTGCCGCGCCTCTCCCGTCATGCCGCAGTCCACCAGCAAAATTTTCGCCAGCGGCAGAGTGTGCCGGGTTCGCACCAGCTCCCTCAGGTCGGATTCCATGCCGGGCGCGTCATCCCGCAGGGGAAGGAGGAGCCGCACCTCCGGATTGCGGCACTTTCCCGTGAGGAAAGCTCCGGCGATGAGCCAGACACAGGCCGTCAGCCCCACGGCGGACAAAAACGCGATGGCACCATCCTGAATGAGTTCCATAAGATCACCTCAGAACAGTGTATGCAAAAGAGGCGGCGGCGGTTAGTCCTGCGGCTGTTCCGGGGATTTTGCGTCCGGCTTGTCCGGCGCGGACGGTTCCCGCTGTTCCAGCAGTCTGTCCAGCTTTTTTTCGATATCGCTCTGTTTGATGTACATACAGGTCAGCAGAGCGAGAAAGGCTGATTGAATCAGAATTTCCCAAAGCGTTCCATCTTGAAATCCCGTCATGCCCAAGCCAAAAGAGGCAAGAATAGAAACCGATATATACAAAATCCATAGACCGATAAAATTTCCGACCACGGTTTCCGCCTACCTTTCTAATCCCAGCTCCTCCATCACGGCTTCCTCCCGAGCCCGCATCTGCGCCTTCATCGGGCCCTCGTCCATATGGTCGTACCCCAGCAGGTGCAGCGTGGAGTGGACCGCCAGATACGCAAGCTCCCGGCGGCCCGAGTGTCCGTACTCCTTCGCCTGAGCGGCCGCCCGCTCCATGGAGATCACCATGTCTCCCAGTGGGAGAAGCCCCGTGGAGTCCAGCAGGTCCCCGGCGGTCTCCGGCGTGGGCGGCTGGCCGGGGCTGAAATCGAATTCCGGAAAGCTCAGTACGTCGGTGGGCCGGTCCACGTCCCGCTGTTCGCGGTTAATCTGCCAAATGCCCGCGTCGCCGGTCAGCAGCACGTCCACCTCGCAGGGAAGCGTCACGCCCTCCAGTCGGAGGGCGGTCTTGATCGCCTTACGGAGTAGGGCGCAGGTTCGCTCGTTGGAAGCCCCCGGCACATCGGCGGTGACGGGGATATAATGGCTCTTTCTCATGGCCTTTTCACCTTTCCCCCGGCGTGCTTCGTCCGGGACAGCTCGTCTTTTTCATAGGCCTCCACAATGCGCTGCACCATGACGTGGCGCACCACGTCCGCGTTGGTCAGCTGGCAGATGCCGATGCCCTCCACGTCTTGAAGGACCCGTATGGCCTCCTTCAGGCCGGAGGTCTTGTCGGCGGGCAGGTCGATCTGGGTTACGTCGCCGGTGATGACGATCTTGGACCCGAAGCCAAGGCGGGTGAGAAACATCTTCATCTGCTCCCGGCTGGTGTTCTGGGCCTCGTCCAGAATAATGAAGCTGTCGTCCAGAGTCCGGCCCCGCATATAGGCCAGAGGCGCTACCTCAATGTTTCCCCGCTCCAGATATTTCTGATAGGTCTCCGCCCCCAGCATATCAAAAAGCGCGTCGTAAAGGGGCCGGAGATACGGGTCCACCTTGCTTTGCAGGTCTCCGGGCAAAAAGCCCAGCCGTTCCCCGGCTTCCACGGCGGGGCGGGTGAGGATGATGCGGTTGACCTGCTTGTCCCGGAACGCAGCCACCGCGGCGGCCACGGCCAGATAGGTCTTGCCGGGGCCCGCCGGGCCGACGCCCACGGTGACGGTGTTTTTCAGAAATGATTTGAGATACTGCTTTTGCCCGATGGTCTTGGGCTTCACGGGCCGGCCCTTGGCGGTGACGCACAGCACGTCGCCGGTCAGCTCCGCAATCTGCGCCTCCTTGCCCGCCCGGACCAGGGAGATGACGTACCGAACGTTCTGCTCCCCAATGGCTTCGCCCCGGGAGGACAGGGTCAGAAGCCCCTGTACGGACTTCACGGCCAGCATGACTTCCTCCGGTTCGCCCTCCACCCGCAGCTCGCCGTCCCGGTTCACCACGGCCACGGAAAATTCCTGTTCCTCCAGACGGATGTTTTCATCGAAGGACCCGAAAATATTCACCGCTTGTTCCAACCGCTCGATGCTGATTCGCTGTTCCAAAATATGACCACTCCTGTTTGCCGGGCGGCGGGGCGCATCCCGCCGCCCAGATTCTGATGAAATTTCCCGTTTCCGGGAACCGGCCGCTGCCTGCGCGGGCGGCGCTTTCCAAAAGGACCGCCGGAGGACCGTCAGCCCGCCTCCGCTTCAAGGGGCGTCGTCTGCCCGATCTCCTCCAAGCACTCCGCCGTCAGCGTGATGTGCAGAATGTCTCCCTCCTGCCGGGAGGAGACGAGGGTGGACCGGATCTCGCCGCTCTCGCCCATCAAAGAGGTCAGGTAGGCGGTCAGAGCCGCCTTACCCGCGGCCTCCGCCTCCGCGGCGGTGCGGGTGCGGGCGGTCAGCTGGCAGGGAAGGTAGGTCTCCGTCTCCAAGGTGACGGGGAGGGGTAGACCGAAGACCTTCAGACGCTGTCTTGCGACCATTTTATCATAGATTGCCCCAAAATAGCTACTGCTTCCATAGAATTTTGTCCGCTGTTTTCCAAAAATTAGCGACCAGCGCTGTTCCGTCTTGGTTTCACCGCTTTTTTCCTGAACCGTCAGGGGAAAATCGGCGTTTAACCGATACCAGATCCGGGCAGTCACGGAGCCCGCCGCCGTGGTAATTCGCGCGCCGAAGGTGTCCAGATCCTCAATGCCGGAAATCAGGATCTGATCCTTTTCCACAGTGTCTCCGGGCAGGACGCATTTTTTTCCGAGAAAGGCTTGGACCTTCAAAACCAGCCCGTCCCGCCGGGCCGTCACATTGCAGGGAGCGCGGCGGTTCACCAGCTCCGGTGCGGCGACCCGCTCCCGCACCTGGACATAGGCTCGGCAGCCGGATACGTTCACCGTGAGCCAGCTTAGCTCCGGAATGTCTAAAAGAATGTGGTTGCGCAGATCCTCGCCGTCGATGGAAAAGCCAAAGGTGCCAAAGCCCACGCCGTTTTTCTCCAGCGCCCGCAGGATTTCCTCCTCAGGTACCGTTACCGCGCCGTCCACCGTGATGTCCCAGATAAAAAAGGAACTGAAAAACAGCGCCAGAGCGCAGACGATCAGGCAGGCCGCCAACGCCTGCCGCCTCCGGAGCTTTCCAACCAAAAAGGGCGCGCCCTCCCGCTTTTGCACGTGAAGCGTGCAGTCCAGTTTTCGGGTCAGAAGCCGCAAAAGACGAAAATCCCGCCGGGAGAGGATGCAGGAAAACACAGTGGCGCTCTCCCACCGAACGTCCCACAGCTCCAGCTTTCGCTGGGCGCAGAGATTCAGTATCCGCTCTGGAAAGGCGCTCTCCACCCGCAGACGCACCTGTCCCCGCAGATGATTTACAAGACTCTCAAGCATCTGATCTCACCCATTCCACTCGGTCCACCATGCCGCCGATCCGCAGTTCTTCCCCCGTCATGGCCTCCAGCGTCAAGTTCCGGCCCGTGACCCGCAGGATGCCGCCGGGGGTGTTCACGTCGATTGAATGGTCGCTGTATGATAAAATGCCGCTGTGGTGCTCCAGAAACAGCCGCCTGTCGCCGATCATCTCCAGATGACACAGCCCCGCCACCACGTCGCCGGGCAGGTCAAACAGCTCCGCCAGCTCCGTCAGCGGCGTATCCCGCCGCTTGCGTTTTTCCATCGTCTCACCTCGCTCAACTGTATGA
>JAEWYA010000164.1 GCA_023395775.1 Bacillota bacterium | reverse complement strand
CTTGAGCTTTGCCAATACCGTTTTTTTGAGCGTCGCAAGACGCTCTGTTTGCTATGCCTTTTTGCTGTCCTTCAATTCATAACATTCTTTCATTTTGGGACTTGACTTCTAATAGTTAGTCTTTCGTAATAGAAAATATCGGGACTCAGTCCCGTGAACCTTACACTCCGGCAGTCCGGTTCTCCGCCATCATGGGCCGCAGAGCCCGCACCCTGGATAAAACCGCCAGAAGGATGCCGCCCAGCACATAGCATACCACGGCCTCGCCCAGTCCCACGGTGAACGCGTTGTACGCGAACGCCGCCGGGAACGCGGCGGTGAATCCGGTTTGCTCAAAGGCAATGACCGCGCCCACGATGCCTGCGTTGCAGAGCACCGGCGGCAGGGGGGCCAGCCATTTGCTGGGGCACTTCATAGTGAGGACCGCAGCCAGAAGCGTTGCAAGGGAGCCAAACACAATGTCCAGCGCGCCGTATGGAGACAACAGGTTTGCGACCAGACACCCCACAAACAGCCCCGGCGCGGTGGCCGGGAACAGAAAGGGCAGGACCCACAGCGCCTCGGAAAAGCGAAACTGGACCGGGCCATAGGCCACGCCGAAAATGGCGGCGAAGTAGCTGAGAACAGCGTACAGCGCGCCCACGGTGCCGGCTATGGCAATCTGCCGGACGGAGAATTTTGCGTTGGACATAAAAATAGACCTCCTTTAATTCGGAGGCCGTCATGAATCACGTAGCGCGCATAAAAAAAGGCGCGCGACCTCCATTTTTTTGTTTAGAGAACGGCAATGTCCCGTTGCCGAACGAACGCCGTAAACGGCGCTTGGACAGGGAGATGGCACCTGTCGTCTGAAAGTATAGCACAGCGAACGGATAAAAGTCAAGGGGCCGCCATTTTGGCGGCCCCTGCTTGCTTATTTTCCTGAATCGGTGACGACAATGCAGCATAGGTCTGTGGTTCTGTCCGCATTGAGAGTTGGCTCCTGCGAGTAGCCGATTTTGTCCAGAATCGTCTCCATCTCCTCGGAGGTCATTGCATAACCGGTGCCGGTATCGCCGCTGTTGACGTTGGAGTAAGGCTTTCCCTCATAGCCGGTCAGCAGGTCGGTCAGCTGCTGACTGGATGGGAGCTGGACAACGCTGGCGAATACCACGTTGTCATATTCCACCCAACTGTCATCGCCGGAGCTGGCACCATTCCCCGATGTTATTGACGCCCCTCCCCTTCCGGCGGCGTCCTGCGTGTCGCTGGGGGCAATCATACCGTACAGCCTCGGGGTTTCCTGAGCGGGGGCGGTCGCTTCCTTATCGGAACCGGTTCCCGCACCAGAGCGCGCGCCGTCCAGCTGGCTGCCGGCGGGAAGTTGATCGTTATCCGCTTTGGCTTCCGAATTTTCTTCCGTGTTTCTGGTCTGCATCTCCGTGGACGCGCTGCTGTCTGCTGCGCCGGAGGCGGACGAAGATGCAGCCGCTGCGGAGGCCAACGAGGGTGCTGCCGTACCGGAGGAGCCGCTAAAAGGCATCACCCGCACCGCCCCGAATACGATGAGGGCGCAGGCTGCCAGCGACGCGGCCGCTTTCACCCATTGGTTCTTCTTCCTTTGAGGGACGGCGTGGGCCCGGATTGCCGCCATCACGCCGTCGGCAAGGCCCTCCGGAACCTCGGTCTCATCAATGTCACCAAACGCGGCCCGAATAGCCATGGCATCCGCCGCATAGGCGGCGCAGGCAGGACAGGAGGCAAGGTGCTCCCGTACCCGGGCGGCCTCGTCCCCGGCCAGCTCTCCGTCAATAAACGGGTCCAGAAGGGACGCGTACTCTTCACAAATTTTCATGTTACTGCCCCTCCCTCTCTGTCTTCTTGGACGGAGCAGCGGATGAAAAGTTCCCGGTTTTCGTCAAAAATTCGCAAAGCCGCTTTCGACCCCGGTTAATTCGTGACTTCACAGTTCCTATGTCCACGTCCAGCGCATCTGAAATTTCCTGATAGCTCAGCTGGTGCAGTTCCCGCAGAACCAGCACCGCCCGGTAATCGTCCGGCAGGGACTTCAGCCCTGTCTGAATGGTCTCCTGCAGCTCGCGCCGCTCCGCTTCCTCGTGGGGCGTCAGGCGGGAGTCCGGGATGTCCAGATTCAACTCCCCATCGTCCAAAGAAACGGTCTTCTGCCGCTTTTCCCGGCGGAGAAGGTCCACAGACGCGTTCATCGCCAGACGGTACAGCCATGTTGCGAAGCTGGCCTCGCCCCGAAAAAAGGGCAGGCTCTGCCACGCGGAGAGAAACGCCTCCTGTGCCGCCTCCTGCGCATCCGATGAGTTGCCGCACACACGAAGCGTAAGCGCGTAGACCCGCTTTTCATAGCGAAGGACCAGCGTTTCAAAGGCATTCGCGTCTCCGGCCCGAGCGGCTTTTACCAGTTGTTGTTCCGGTATGTCATTCATTTCAGATCCCTTTTGATCCCTTTCGTCACATTGTAGACGTCCTCCAGCGTGTTCATGCGGACGATCTGCTCCTTATAATAATTCGCGTGGGAAATGCCCTTCAAATACCAGCAATAGTGCCGCCGGGCCTCCAGCACCGCCGTTCTCTCTCCGCGGGCCGCGGCGGCCAGCTCGATCTGCCGCACCACGGTGTCGCATCGCTCCGAAAGCGGCGGCAGCGGCGGTACGGGCAATCCCGCAAGCAGCGCCTTCGCCTGGGCAAACAGCCAGGGGTTTCCAAAGCAGCCCCGCCCGATCATGGCCATATCCGCGCCGGTGTGCTTCAGGATGCGGACAGCGTCCTCGGGCTTAAAAATATCGCCGTTGGCGATGACCGGAATGCGGATCGCTTCTTTCACCGCCTTGATGGAGTTCCAGTCCGCCTGCCCGCCGTACATCTGGGCGCGGGTGCGCCCGTGGACCGCGATGGCGCAGACGCCCGCCTGCTCCAGAAGCTTTGCCACCTCCACGGCGTTCAGATGCCCCATGTCCCAACCCCGTCGAATCTTCGCCGTCACCGGCACGGGGCTGGCCTTTACTACGGCCTCGGCTACCCGGGCGGCATTCTCCGGATCCTTCATCAGGGCGGCGCCGTCCCCGTTGCCCGCAATCTTTCCCATGGGACAGCCCATGTTGATGTCAACCACATCCGCACCGGAGAGCTCTGCCGCGATCTGAGACGCCTCCGCCATACAGGCGGGGTCGCTGCCGAAGATCTGCACCGCAAAAGGGTGTTCTCCCGGAAAGGGAGCCAGCAGGCCGCGTGTTTTCTGATCCTGATAGCACAGGGCCTTGGAGGAAATCAACTCCGTGTAGGTATAGCCCGCGCCAAGTTCTGAGCAAATCTGACGGAACGAGGCGTCCGTCACTCCCGCCATGGGGGCGAGAGCCAGCTTTGATTGAATTTCCAACGTCCCAATCTTCACAAAAGGTCTCCTTCGTGGGCGCCGTGGCCAAATATCCCTTGGGCGACACGGCGCGATCCCGCGCTTAAAATTGTGCGGTGTCACCTGCCTAGTTTACCATAGTTCGGAGAAAATGAAAAGGGGAAACCTTCAGTTTCCTTTTCAAAGGATGTAAAGCATCGTGTCTACAAAATCCGCCGACGATGGAGACGGCGATACAAAAACTTTTGAAACCTCTCTTTTACCGACGGCATTTTCGTATGGTGTTATGTAAAATAGTGGAAAACGGCAAAAGGGAGGGGACAAGCCTCATGCACGGGCAGATTACATTGGACAATGCGCGGACAGTGCGTTTTTTGAACGGTGGCGTCCGCTTTTTTCTGGCGGCGGCGCTGACTGCCGCCCGGATCTCCGGGGGCGGCGCGCCCTTTGCGCTGGGCTTTGCGGCGGCCTGCGGCGCCGGACTTGACGGTATGTGCGCTTTGGCGGGCGCGGCTCTGGGAGCGCTGGTGTTTCTGGAGTTTTCCACGGGCCTTGCCCATATTGCCGTGGCGATTCTGGTATATACGGCGGCGGTGGCGTTTCGGGGGCTGAAGCTGATGGACAGGCCTCTTTTTACGCCGCTGGTCGCCGCAGGCATGACCCTGGCGGTGGAGGGAATCTATGTGGCGCAGTCCCTTTCTCCGATGGACCACCTGACGCCCTGCCTGCTGTCCACGGCGCTGGCAGGAGTCTCCGCCCGGTGCTGCGCACCGCTGACCCGGGGCGGGGAGGAGGAGAAAAAGCCGGAGGCGCTGATATTTCTGGCTGTGACGCTGCTGCTGGCGTTTTCGGACGTGACCCCTGGAGGAATTTCTCTGGGGCGGACGGCCATCGCCTGCCTGGTACTGTTTACCGCGTGGCAGAAGGGGGCGGCCTCCGGCGCCGTCACCGGCGTGTGGGCCGGTCTGCTGGCGGACCTGTGTGCCGGAGGCGCGCCGGTGTTCACCGCGGGGTACGGCTTCGCCGGACTCGCCGCGGGCCTTCGAACGCAGCACAGCCGCCTTTCCGCCGGGGCGCTGTGGCTGCTGGCAGCACTGACAGCTCTGGCTCCGGTGACGCAGGCCCGGGGGCTTTTTGCCGTGGAAGAGGCGGCGCTGGCCGTGCCGCTGTTTCTGCTGATACCCCGGAAGCTGCTGGGCGGCAAGCGGATCAAGCAGACTGCACCGCCCGAAAGAGGAGCGCTGCCTACCCTGAGGGAGCGGCTGGACCGGGCTGCTGCGGCTTTTCGGGACCTGTATGACAGTCTGGGGCGGGGTGCGGTTCAGTCCACGGAAGAAAATCCCGCCATCGTTTTTGACCGGGCGGCGGAACGGGTCTGCCGGGGCTGTGCGCTATGCGACCTCTGCTGGAAAAAGGAGTACGGCGCGACCTACAACGCCCTGAACGATGCTACGCCGTATCTTCTAGAGCGGGGCCGGGCGCTGGCCAAGGACTTTCCCAATCACTTTTCTTCCCGCTGCATCCATCTCCCTGATTTCCTGACCGCTATCAACGGCGAGCTGTCCGCCTATCTCCTGCGAAAGCAATACCGCCACCGGATGGAAGAGACCCGACAGGACGCGAAGGGGCAGTATGCCCGGCTCAGCGATCTGCTGACCGCCACGGCGGCGAATCTGGAGGCCGTTCCCACCGTCGGAGCCCGCCGGGATTACCGGATCGGCGCTGCCATCAAGCCCAAGCAAGGGGAGTCCGCCTGCGGGGATACGCTGGTCTCCTTTGAGACGGACGACGGCCTTTTGTGCCTGCTGCTCTCCGACGGTATGGGCAGCGGCGAGGCCGCCCGGCGGGAATCCGCCCTGACCTGCCGTCTGCTCCGCCAGTTTCTGGAGGCGGGGGTGGAGGCGGAAGCCGCGCTAAACACCATGAACGCGGCCATGGCTCTCCGGGGCCAGGAGACCGGCAGCTTTTCCACCATTGATCTTTTGACGCTGCGTCTGGAGAGTGGGGAGGCCGCGCTTTACAAATACGGCGCTGCGCCCACCTACATAAAGCGTTTTGGAAGAGTGCGGAGAATTACCGGCGCTGCTCTGCCCGCGGGACTGAAGCCGTCTCCCGCCGGACCGGATGTGACGCATGTGAGT
>JAEWYA010000142.1 GCA_023395775.1 Bacillota bacterium | reverse complement strand
CCACCGTTCAAGCTTTAGCTTCACAAGGCGGTGAAGTTGCATTAGATGATACCTTAAAATTCGATATCGCCTGTTCAAACCCTCTCATGATGTCTCCATCATTTTGCGGCAGCAACCCATATCCCTGTGGTAGCCTTACCTACCGGACGCTATTCAATTTTCCCTTTCATAGTATGCCAAAAAGTCCCCTATGTCAATCGGCAAAATGGTAAAATTACAGAAAAGGATCAGTTGCGACAGGATCGTGCGGTGGTGGTCGCGGCCAATAAAGACAGCCCGTAAGGTTTGTGAATTTTCGTGCGATGTGCAGATCCCTAAGATTTTCACTGTGCAAACACTTGTACGATTTAAGAGCCTGTGATATAATAACATACCTGTGAATTCAGCACAGACTTGAAAGGACAAAACTGCGAGGGAGGCATGCCCATGGGCATCCATGACGGACATCGGGAAAAGATGCGCCGGCGCTTTCTGGAGACCGGCCTTGCAGGCTTTGCCGACCATGAGGCGCTGGAGTTTCTCCTCTTCTACGCCATTCCCCGCAGGGATACCAACGCCTTGGCTCATCAGCTTTTGGAACGGTTCGGCGCTCTTGAGATGGTGCTGTCCGCGCCGGTGGAGGATCTGCAAAGGTGGAGGGCAGGGGCGAGCGCGCGGCGCGGCTGCTGCGGCTGGTTCCGATGCTGACGGAGAGGAGCCGGAGGAAGGAAGACGCCCCGGTAATTCTGAACTCCACGGAAAAAGCGGGGAATTATATGCTCTGCCGATTCGACGGGAAGAAAAACGAACTGGTCTATGAGCTGTGTCTGGACAGGAAGGGAAAGCTCCTGGCGAGCAAGCTTCTGACCAAGGGCGACGTCAACGGCGCGGAGCTGAACATCCGCAAGCTGGTGGGAAACGCCCTGCTGACCAACGCCAGCGCGGTGATCCTGTCCCACAATCATCCCAGCGGCGTGGCGCTGCCCTCCGGCGAAGATTTTGCCACGACCGACCGGGTGCGAACGGCTCTTGAAAGTGTGGGCGTTCAGCTGGTGGACCACATTATCGTGGCCGACGGAGACTTCGTTTCCATGCGGGACTCCGGGTACTTTACAAAATGACAGCCTACGCCCCATCCGGGGCGGCGGAAGAGCGGAGGGTTTATGCCGAAATTTAAAGTCGTCTCCCCCTATGAGCCCTCCGGCGACCAGCCGGAGGCCATTGAAAAATTGGCGTGGGGGATTGAAAACGGTCTGGACGAGCAGATATTGCTGGGCGTCACCGGGTCTGGCAAGACCTTTACCATGGCAAAGGTCATCGAGAAGATTCAGCGGCCCACGCTGGTGCTCGCCCACAACAAGACGCTGGCATCCCAGCTGTGTGAGGAATTCAAGGCATTCTTTCCAGACAACGCGGTGGAATACTTTGTCTCCTATTACGACTATTATCAGCCGGAGGCTTATATTCCACATACGGATACCTATATTGCCAAGGACGCCTCTACCAATGACGAAATTGACCGCCTGCGTCTCTCGGCCACCTGTGCCCTGCTGGAGCGGCGGGATGTGATTGTGGTGTCTTCCGTCTCCTGTATCTACGGGCTGGGCGAACCGGAGGATTTCGCAAAACTGATGATCTCCATGCGTGTGGGCATGAATCTGAACCGGGACGAGCTGCTGCGGCGGCTGGTGGAGGACCGGTACGAGCGCAACGACATTGCCTTTGAGCGGAATATGTTCCGTGTTCGGGGCGATACGGTGGAAATCTATCCCGCGTATTATAAAGACAAGGCCCTTCGGGTGGAATTTTTTGGGGATGAGATTGACCGCATCACGGAATTCAACCCCATTACCGGCGCGGCCTTTCGCCTTTTGGAGCATGCGGTGATCTATCCCGCCAGCCACTATGTTACCACCAAGGACAAGATGGACCGGGCCATCGGGGAGATTCGCCGGGAGATGGAGGAACAGGTTCAGTATTTTACGGAGCGGAACAAGCTTGTGGAGGCCCAACGGATCAGACAGCGCACGGAATACGACATCGAGATGATGACGGAGCTAGGGTACTGCTCTGGCATTGAGAACTATTCCCGCATTATCTCCGAGCGGCCCGCCGGCTCCGCGCCCATGACGCTGCTGGACTTCTTTCCCAAGGATTTCATGCTTTTTGTGGATGAGAGCCATGTGACGCTGCCCCAGGTGAGGGCCATGTACAACGGCGACCACGCCCGCAAGCAGAGCTTGATCGACTATGGGTTCCGCCTGCCCTGCGCATTTGACAACCGCCCGCTGAAATTTGAGGAATTTGAGACGCGCACTGGTCAGGCCGTGTATGTCTCAGCCACCCCTGGTCCCTATGAGCGGGAGCGGGCGGGTCAGGTGGTGGAGCAGGTCATTCGCCCCACGGGCCTCCTGGACCCGGAGGTGGAGGTGCGCCCAGTGGAGGGGCAGATCGACGATCTGATCGCGGAGATTGAGGCCAGGTCTGCGAAGCACGAGCGGGTACTGGTGACGACCCTCACTAAAAAGATGGCGGAGGACCTGACGGAGTATTTTAAAAACGCCGGGATTAAGGTGCGCTATATGCACTCCGACGTGGAGACCATCGAGCGAATGGAGATCATCCGCGGGCTGCGGCTGGGGGAGTTCGACGTGCTGGTGGGCATCAACCTGCTGCGGGAGGGGCTGGACCTTCCCGAGGTGAGTCTGGTGGCTGTGCTGGACGCGGATAAGGAGGGGTTTCTTCGCAGCGAGACCTCCCTCATCCAGACCATGGGCCGGGCGGCCCGAAACGCGGAGGGCAGGGTCATTTTATATGCGGACACCGTTACTCCCTCCATGCGATCTGCCATGGACGAGACGGAGCGCCGCCGGAAAATTCAGGATGATTACAACAAGGCCCGCGGCATCGTACCCAGGACCATCATCAAGGATGTCCGGGATACGCTGGAGATTTCCAAGTCCGCCGACCCGGACACGGCGCGCAAACGCCATAAGGTCAAGCTCACAGACCAGGAGCGGGCGGTGGAGGTTGCGCGCCTTGAAAAAGAGATGAAAGAAGCCAGCAAAATGCTGGAATTTGAATATGCCGCCATTTTGCGTGACCGCATCATCGAGCTGCGGGGGAAATGAACGAAGCGCCGCCTCGTCGGCGCGGGCTGCGTATCGCTTGCTTTTCCGGGCAGGAAAAGCTCGCTTGCTCCGCCGCGCCTCCTCTTTCGCGTCAAACCCGCCGTGCCGGATTTGACGCGAGGGAGACGGGGGAAGGGTTACGCGCGGGAGAAAGGGATATCTATGGACGGAATCAAGGAGGACTGCGAGTTGGAACAAAGACCCCGCACAGACTGGGGAGCCTATGCCTGCATTTTGACAGCGGCGGCTCTGTGGGGCATGATGGGCCTGTGGAATCGCGGCCTCATGGCCGGGGGCTTTTCTCCGTGGTCCATCGTGCTGGTGCGCAACACAGGCGGGCTTGCGCTTCTGGCGGCAATCTTCGGCATCCGAGACCGCAGCGTGTTCCGCATAAAAAAAGAGCATCTGAAATACTTTTTCGGTACCGGCGTGGGGAGCGTTCTGCTGTTTACGGTGTGCTACTTTTCCTGCCAAAAGATTTGTTCCCTGGCGGTGGCCTCCGTTTTGCTGTACACGGCCCCGTCCATCGTGGTGATTTTGTCCGCCGTTCTCTGGCGGGAGCCCATTACGAAGAAAAAGCTGCTGGCACTGGGGCTGACGTTGGTGGGCTGCGCCTGCGTGTGCGGCGTGTTCGCGGGAGATCTAAGCGTCACCCCGGCGGGGATTTTGCTGGGCCTGGGAGCCGGTTTTTTCTACGCGCTGTACAGTATCTTCGGTCAGTACGCCCTGCGGGCC
>JAEWYA010000136.1 GCA_023395775.1 Bacillota bacterium | reverse complement strand
GTCACCACCGAGGACCCGGCCAACAGCTTTGCCCCCGATACCGGAAAGATCACGGCCTATCGCTCCGGCGGCGGTTTTGGTGTCCGGCTGGACGGCAACGCCTATGCGGGCGCGGTGATTTCTCCTTATTATGATTCCCTGCTGGTAAAGGTCACCACCTGGGACTCCACCTTCGAGGGCGTGTGCCGCAAGGCCATCCGCGCCGTGCGGGAGGTCCACGTCCGGGGCGTGAAGACCAACATCGCCTTCATCCTGAACATACTCCATGATGAGGTATTCCGGGCAGGACACTGCCACACGAAGTATATTGACGAGACCCCCAGCCTATTTGAGCTGGACGCGGGGCAGGACCGGGCCACGAAGATGCTCAAGTACATTGGCAATATCGTGGTGAAGGAACAGGGGACGCAGAAGCTCTATGACGATCCCCGGTTCCCGCCTGTTACCGGAAACCGGCCCGACGGCCTGAAGCAGATGCTGGACGAGAAAGGCCCGGAGGCCGTTGCCAAATGGGTCTTGGAGCAGAAGAAGCTGCTGATTTGCGACACTACCACCCGGGATGCCCACCAGTCTCTGCTTGCAACCCGCGTCCGGACAAGGGACATCGTCAAGGGCATGGAGGCCACCTCCGAGATTGAAGCCGACGCTTTCTCACTGGAGTGCTGGGGCGGCGCGACGTTCGACGTGGCGTACCGCTTCCTCCACGAATCCCCTTGGGAGCGGCTGGACATGATCCGTGAAAAGGCTCCCAATCTGCTGCTGCAAATGCTGCTGCGGGGCGCCAACGCCGTGGGCTACACGAACTATCCGGACAATGTGATCCGGGAGTTTGTGCGGCAGGCTGCCAAAAGCGGAATCGACGTTTTCCGGGTGTTCGACTCCCTGAACTGGATTCCCGGCATGGCAGTCGCCATGGACGAGGTTTTGAAGCAGGGAAAGATCTGCCAGGCCACCGTCTGCTACACCGGCGATATTCTGGACCCGGCCCGGGACAAGTACACCCTGAAGTATTATGTGAATATGGCGAAGGAACTGGAGAAGCGCGGGGCGCACATGCTGGCCATTAAAGATATGGCGGGCCTTTTGAAGCCCTACGCGGCGAAAAAACTGATCTCCGAGCTGAAGCAGGAAATCGGCATCCCCATTCAGCTCCATACCCATGATACCTCCGGCAATCAGGTTGCTGCGGTTTTGATGGCGGCGGAGGCCGGGGTGGATGTGGCGGATCTCGCCATCTCCTCTATGAGCTCCCTCACCAGCCAGCCGTCCTTAAATGCCGTCGTGGCCGCGCTCCAGGGCACCGAGCGGGACACCGGCATGGATCTGGATCGGCTGCAGTATTTGAGTGAGTACTGGGAGGACGTGCGCAAGCGGTACGACTCCTTTGAGGCGGGCATCAAGTGCCCCGCCACCGATATCTATCGGTATGAGATCCCCGGCGGCCAATATACGAACCTCAAACCCCAGGTGGAATCCCTGGGGCTGGGAGATCGGTTCCGGGACGTGAAGGAGAACTACCGGAAGGTTAACGCCATGCTGGGCGACATCGTAAAGGTGACGCCGTCCAGTAAAATGGTGGGCGACATGGCCATCTTTATGACTCAAAACGGCCTGACGCCGGAGAACATTGTGGAAAAGAGCGCATATCTGGCCTTCCCGGATAGCGCGGTCAGTTACTTCTCCGGCATGATGGGCCAGCCCGCCTGGGGCTTTCCCAAGGATTTGCAGAAGGCGGTTCTGAAAGGGAAACAGGCCGTGGCCTGCCGTCCCGGCGAGCTTTTGGAGCCGGTTGATTTTGAAGCGGTAAAGAAGGAAATGCTGGAGTTTGACCCCGATCCCTCCGATCGGGCTGTGATCTCCTATTGCCTGTATCCCAAGGTTTACCGGGACTATAAACGGGACCAGAAGGAGTACGGCTACGTCACCCGCCTTGGCAGCCACGTGTTTTTCCACGGCCTGTCCGTAGGGGAGACCAATAAGGTCAACATCGCCGACGGCAAGACCCTGGTCATCAAGTATCTGGGTCTTGGCGAGGTGGACGGCGAGGGAATGCGCACCGTCAGCTTTGAACTCAACGGAATCCGCCGGGATGTTCAGGTTCCCGACGCGGAGGCGCAGAAGAGTATCGTCAAGGTCCCCATGGCCGATCCGGAAGACAAGAGCCAGGTGGGGGCGTCTATTCCCGGAGCGGTGAGCAAGGTCCAGGTGAAAGTGGGCGACGCCGTGGAGGTGAACCAGACCCTCATCACCATAGAGGCCATGAAGATGGAAACCGCCATCACCGCCCGCATGGCGGGTACGGTGGAGTCCGTCCAAGTGGCCGAGGGCGACACAGTGAAGGGCGGTCAACTGCTGCTTACCATTCGGTAAGGGACA
Organism: Bacillota bacterium; assembly: GCA_023395775.1. Lineage (GTDB taxonomy): Bacteria > Bacillota > Clostridia > Oscillospirales > Oscillospiraceae > Oscillibacter. The sequence continues at coordinate 1,415 of JAEWYA010000136.1, read as the reverse complement.
CAAAACCTCCAAAATTTGCAGGAATCAGACTTGATTTTTGAAAAAAGTGAAGCGGGGCGCGGAGATTTTTCCCGCGTCCTGTTTTGCTTTCAACCGAGCTTTTTCCGTATAATATCCACCATTTTTTCAGCTGATTATTCAATTTGCAAACTTTTTGTTAATTTTTACTTGACGGTTTTTTAACAAAGAACAGTCATTTTGCAAGAATTAATTCATGGTTTAGAAAAAAATTTGCATAAAACGCCCAAAACATATTGAAACATCCTGACAAATACGATACAATACAATTAACCCCAATGCAAATTCGATGAAAGAAAAGGAGTATTGCGATGAAAAAAATGATGTCTCTTCTCCTGGCCACACTGATGATGGCCTCTGTCCTGTCCGGCTGCGGTGGAAGTGGAGCTACTTCCACACCAGCGGCCTCCGGCAGCGCGGCTTCCGGCAGTGCGGCCTCCGGCAGCGCGGCAGCGGGTACCGGCGCGACTGACAGCCTGACCTTCTCTACCGGTGGTTCTCAGGGTACTTACTATGCGTTCGGCGGTGTGCTCAGCCAGTATGTCACCAGCAACACCGGCCTGACCGTCACGGCCATTGAGTCCGGCGGCTCCCAGAACAACATTGAGAACATTCAGGATGGCGCGGCCCAGCTGGCCTTTGCCCAGTCCGACGTTATGTCCTATGCCTATCAGGGCACCAATCTGTTTAAGGACAGCGGCGCTGTCACTGATTTCTCCACCGTGGCCGACCTGTACATGGAGCAGGTCCAGATCGTCACCACCAACCCCGACATCAAGACGGTTGCTGATCTGAAGGGCAAGAATGTCTCCATCGGCGACGCCGGTTCCGGCGTGTATTACAATGCCATCGATATCCTGGGCGCCTATGGCCTGACCGAGCAGGATATCAACCCCACCTATCAGGGCTTCGGCGACAGTGCTGATTCCCTGCAGGACGGTAAGCTGGACGCGGCGTTCGTCGTGGCCGGCGCTCCCACCACCGCCATCACCTCTTTGGCTACCACCAAGAGCGTATATCTGGTGGGCCTGGACGACGAGCACATCGACAAGCTGCTTGAGACCTCTCCCTACTACTCCAAGTACGTCATTCCCGCGGGCACCTATGAGGGCCTGGATACGGATACAACCACCGTGGCTGTCGGCGCCGTGGTGATCGCCCGCGACGATGTCAGTGAGGACGCGATTTATGATTTCGTCTCCACCATCTTTGAGAATCTGGACGCTATCTCCGCGCAGCACGCCAAGGGTAAAGAACTGAGCGTGGAGTTTGCGGCTTCCATTACTTCCTTGCCTTATCATCCCGGCGCTGCGAAGTATATTGCCGAGAAGGGCATTACCGTTCCCACGAAGTAAGGACCGGTAACCGGCACCGTGATCAGACGGCTGCGGCCGGCG
>JAEWYA010000092.1 GCA_023395775.1 Bacillota bacterium | reverse complement strand
ATAATTTGAAACGTGAGCCGCCGCAACGGGCCCAGGGGCTTTGCCGGCGGCTCACTTTTTGTCTTGAGTCCTGTATTTTGCTGCCCTGGTTCTTCTCTCGTGCAATCATTTCTGAATGTGTGCGGTTTATTAGCGGCGCTTCATCCTGCACGCGGTAAAGCGTCAGCGCCAAAAGGTAGATTGTGGACATTGGCGGGTATCCTTGACGGAAATTCTCATGAACGGTATACTTATATCGAATGCAGCCGAGGGCTTTAAATGGCGGGAGGGCGCGATATGGCCGAAAACAAAAGTCAAAATACGCTGGAGCGTAAGCTGTACCGCTCCTTTCTGCTGCTGTCGGCGCTGGTGATTCTGCTGTCGTTGGGGATGTCTTTGTATCTGGACGTGACCCGCCAGCGCAATCAGGTGGATGCGTCCATCAGCAACTCGGCGGCTTATGTCAGTAAGCTTCCAAGCGTGGTAGCCATGCTGAAGGCGGGTTATCCGGATCCCAACGTCACCCGAAACATTGACGCGCTGTGCGACAGCATCCCGGACATCAGCGCGGCGGTGATCTGCGACCAGAGCGGTTTGCGCTTCTACCATACGGACCGGCAGAAAACCGGAGAATCCTATGTGGACGGAGAGGAACGTCCCATTTTAGAGGGGGCGGAGCCCTACATTACCACCGGATACAGCACCATGGGTTTGCAGCGCAGGGCGTTTCACGCCGTCCGCAGCGAAGATGGGACGATCATGGGGTTTGTAATGGTCTCCGTGTTCACCGGCGTGCTCACCGCCCGCCTGAGGAATATTTTGGTCCTCCACCTGGTGATTTTGGCTGTAATGCTGCTGGTGAGCTTCTTTTTAACCCATGCCATATTACGCTTCCTGCGCGGGACATTGATGGGCTTTCGCCCGGAGGAGCTGCTGAGCCGCTACCTCCGGCAGGACGAGGTGCTGGGTGCTGTGGCGGAGGGGCTGGTGGCCTGCGACACCGCGGGCAGCGTGCTGTTTGCCAATTCAACGGCTCAAGCTTTGTTCGGTGAAGGCGTCCAACTGGTTGGACGGCCCGTCTCGGAGCTGTTTCCGGACTCCCGGCAGGAGGAGGTACTCCGCACGGGGAAAGGCGAGGAGCGCCGCTCCTGGATGGTGGGCGGCCGCTCCATGCTGGCGAGCCAAATCCCCATCCGAGAGCGGAAAAACAGTGCGCCTCAGGGTGTATTGACCATTCTGTACGACCGGACAGAAATGCTGCACATGTCCGACGAGCTGTTCGGCGCTCGGAGCATGATCGACGCCCTGCGCTCCTATAACCATGAGTTTTCCAACAAACTTCATGTGATTCTGGGCTACCTGGAGGCCGGGCAAATTCAGAAGGCCATCTGTTCGATCGTCAACAGCAACCTGATCTCCGGCCAGCTGATCTGCCAGACCGCCGACCAGCTGCGGGTATCGGAGCTGTGTGCGCTGATGATCGGAAAAATGCTCCACGCAGCGGAGCGGGGCATCCAGCTGACTTTGGCGGAGGGGAGCTGCTGCATTGAGCAGGATCTGCTGATTCCCGTGGAGGATATGGTGACGGTGATGGGCAACCTGCTGGAAAATGCCATCGAGGAGCTCTCCTCCGGGGTGCATGCTGTCAAGGAGATCGAGTTTGGTCTTTACTGCCGCCCGGACTGCAGTCTGCTGGTCTGTACCGACACCGGCGGAGGCATTTCACCGGAGGTGCGCTCCCGCATGTTTGAAAAGGGAGCCTCCACTAAGGGTCAATATCGGGGAACGGGGCTTTATGCGGTGCAGTCCGTGGTGCGGCGTTACGGCGGAAAGATCGACGTGGACACCGAGCCGGGCGAGGGCACCAGCTTTACGATTACATTCACGCGAGAGGAGGCGGACTGATGTACCGCGTCATAATTATCGAGGACGACCCCATGGTGGCGGCCATCAACCGCCAGTATGTGGAAAACACACCGGACTTTTCCGTGAAGGCGGTGTTTCCCAGCGGCGTGGGCGCGCTGGAATACCTAAAGGAGCACGAAGTATCGCTCATTATTCTGGATTACTACACACCCATGCTCAACGGGATGGAGTTTCTCGATCGGCTCCACGGCATGGGCAAAGCCCCGGCAGTCATCATGGTCACCTCTGCCAGCGATGCGCAGACTGTCCGGCAGATGTTTTTGCGGGGCGTGGTGGATTATCTGGTCAAACCGTTTGAATACAGACGTTTTCAGGCAGCGCTGGAAAAATTCCGCCAGAGCCGGGAACAGTGGGAGGTCCAGGCATCGGCATTGGATCAGGAGGCCATTGACCGCATGACCGGCAGCGCGGGGCAGCCTCTCACGCCGGAGCCTCTGGCCAAGGGCCTAAACGCCGCCACCATGCAGATGATCCGGGAGTTTTTGCAGCATAACAGCGGCACAATGTATACCAGCGAGGAGGTTGCCGAGCAGGTCCAACTCTCCCGTATCACGGTGCGGCGGTATATGAACTATCTGACCCAGACCCATGAGGTGGTCAGTGCCATTGATTATCGGACCGGCGGACGGCCATCCATTCAATACGGAATAGACAACATGCACAAAAACGAGATGTAAAAATTAGCAAAAAGTTCATAAAACGCAAAATACGATACGTACAAAAGGAATACGATACGTACTTAAATTGAAATGGATTCTCTTTTCCCCATATACTAATATTCGTGTTAGGCGCCGGTTTTGCCGGAGCCAGAAAGAAGGGAAGAGAATTTATGGACAAGATTCTGAGCTATTTCGGAACCTATACCCCCGCAGCGGACGGAGCGATTGCCTCGTTTAAGTTCGAGTATCTCTCGGCGTTGGGCTTCGCCGCCATCGTGATTTTCCTGGGCCGCGCCATCGTGCGGCACTCCAAGCTTCTCCGCAAGTACGCTATCCCCGCCCCCGTGGTCTCCGGCCTGATTTTCTCGCTGGTGGTCTCATTCATCAAAATGTCCGGCGCCATGGACTTTTCCTTTGATGTGAAGGTGATGCAGGATCTTTGCCAGAACCTGTTCTTCCTGTGCGTGGGCTTCGGCTTCAGCTGGAAGATGATCCGCCACGCCGGAGGCAAGCTGTGCGTCATGATCGCGCTGGCAGCCTGCCTTTTGATCACGCTGCAGGATCTTATGGGCGTGGCCATCGGAAATCTGGTGGGGCTGCACCCGCTGCTGGCGCTCCAGTGCTCCTCTGCTTCCATGTCCGGCGGCGTGGGCACAGCCTCCGCATTCGGTTCAATCTTTGAAAAAATGGGCGCGGCGGATGCCACCACCATCGGCGTCGCCGCGGGTACGATGGGCAATATCATGGGCTCCCTGATCGGCGGCCCTGTGGCTGCGTTCCTGATCACCCGCCACAAGCTGAAGGCCGACCCCAATGACAAGCCCGATTCCGTTACCTCCGGCGAGGCTCCCCGGCTGGACAACGGACGCATGATCTCCATGTTTGCCATGTGCTTGCTGCTGGCGGCGTTGGGAATGCCCATCTATATGCTGCTGGACAGCATCCCCATGATCGAGATGCCCAAGTTCATCGGCTGCCTGTTTGCCGGCGCTATCGCCCGCAACGTGATGGAGGCTTTCAACATCAAGTTCTATGTCCCCGAAGTGGACGCTATTGAGCATATGTTCCTGGAGCTGTATCTGGCTCTGGTGCTGATGACCATCGATATCACTAAGCTGGCCCCGGTGGCCGGACAGATGGGCGTGATTCTGTTCGCGCAGGCTATCCTGATGGCGCTGTTCGGAATCTTCATCTCCTACAATATGTTCGGCCGGAATTACGGCGCGGCGGTTATGACCGCGGGCAACTGCGGCTGGGGCTGCGGCTCCGGACCCAACGCCGTGGCCAACGAGAAGGCGGTTATGGACCAGTACGGCTGGCATAATGTGGCTTGGGTGCTGTATCCCTCCTTCGCTGTGATCATCGACGACATTTTCAATCCCATTTTCCTCTCCCTGTACGGCAGTTTCCTGGTGCGCTGATAAAACTGCATATTTGACCGACAAAACGGGCCTCCCACAGGGAGGCCCGTTTTGTCGTAAAAACCGTAGAAAAATTCTGAGAACTGTGTTATAATTATGTGAAATTTAAAACTGCGGGAGTGGGGAGAGGGTGTGACGATGAAAAAAGGTATTGGTGACCGGCGGCGCTTTAGGCTGCGGCAGCTGGTTTTGGCGAGTCTGCTGACATCGGTCTGCCTGCTGTCGGGCTGCGGGCTGGCAGCGGAGAAGGAACCTTCTCCGGAGATTCGTGTCCTGACCATCGGTACCGCCGACAGCGGCGGTACCATGTACCCGGTGGGTCGGGCCGTGGCTGAGGTATTGAATGAGTACGCCCCTGATCTGAAAATCAACACCAGCGCGTCCAGCGGCTCTGCCGCCAACGTGGAGAGCCTGCGGGACGGGCAGATCGATATGGGCCTTGTCAGCGGCGACGTGGCTTGGTGCGCCTGGCGGGGTGAGGATGAATTTGAGGGAAATTCCATGGAGAGCCTGCGGGCCATCGGCGCGCTGTACGTGAGTCTTTCCAACTGGATTGCGCCGGAATCGCTGGGCATCGAATACGTCCACGAACTGCTTGGAAAGCGGGTTGCCGTGGGTCCGGAGGACTCCACTTCAGAGCTTTCCGCCCGCGTGGCGCTGAGCGCGGTGGGGCTGACCGCCGACAATACCACGCTTGAAAATCAGGGGCTGGGCTCCGGCGGAGTGGCGCTTCTGAATGGGGAGCTGGACGCACTTCAGGGCTTCGCGGGGATTCCCGTAAAGGGCCTGAGCGATCTGGCGGAGCAGACGCCCTGCCGTGTTCTGCGGTTCACGGAGGAGGAACTGGACGCCATTCTGGGGAAAAACAAACAGTATGTCCGCGGCGTGATTCCGGCCGGAACCTACGCGGGGCAGACGGAGGATGTGGAGACCTTCGGCGTCAAGTGCCTGCTGTGCGTGGATGCGGACATGGACGACGATCTGGCCGGTTCCATCGCCCGCATCCTCTGGGAATCCGCCGGGGAACTGGAGGAACGGCACGCCTCCCTCTCCGTTATGAGCGAGGGCAGCTTTCTGTACAGCGATCTGCCGGTGCCGCTCCATCCCGGCGCGGCGCAGTTTTACCGAAGCGAGGGCCTTTTGAGCGAGTGAGTCCGCCGCCCCGTGCGGTATCTATTTTGCTGCTTCCTTTACTGGCAACGACTTGGCCGTTGTTTTTAAGAACGAAAGGACCTTGCCCCATGTCTTTGCTTGTATTCCCACTTTTGCTTGCGGTTTTCATTGGCATCCCCGTTATGATCGGCGTCTACGTCTATAAGGATGCACAGAGCCGCAGGATGAACGCCGCTCTTTGGACGCTGGTGGCTATTTTTGCACCCGGGCTGACCGGTTTTATCATCTATCTTCTGGTGCGCAGAGATTATCCCGGCCTGAGATGACTCTTCTCAGCGGGAGGGGCTGCCCGCCGGCCAGTCACATCTCATTCAGGCGGATGGGCAAAATCCCGGAGCAGGACGGAAAGAACTCCGCCCCGCTCCGGGATTGTTATTTTCGAAGTATGGTCTTTTTACAAGGTCCCATTTGTAAAATGCGCTGTTCTTTTTAAATTAAATCGCACAAAAACTATTGAGAAGCGGACGGGCGGGCGTTATAATGGAAACATCTCCCAGCGGGAATATTATGAAGGAGGCTGAAAGATGAAGAGGAAAAAGCTCTCAGCGCTGCTCCTGGCTTTGGTCATGGCGGTCAGCCTGGCGGTCCCCGCTCTGGCGGCGGACGAAACCCAGACGGTTACCATTCTCCAGACCAGCGACCTGCACGGCATGGTCAACCCCTATGATTACGCGTCCAACAAGGAAAGCAAGACCAGCATGGCCCACGCGGCGGCGATCATCGCGGCGGAGCGGAAGACGGACCCCAATCTGCTCCTGATCGACACCGGCGACGCCACTCAGGCGAATTACATTCAGGAATTCAAGGACCAGGTCCCCGACCCCATGATCGACGCCATGAACTATCTTGACTATGACGCCTGGACCCTGGGAAACCACGAGTTCAACTTCGGGTTCAACTATGTGGAAAAGGAAATCAAGGAGTTTAAGGGCACTACGCTGGCGGGAAACATCTACCAGAAGGATGGTTCTCGCTGGCTGAACGCCTATCAGATCTTTGACGTGAACGGCGTGAAGGTGGCCGTGTTCGGTATTGACGCGCCCCACATTCCCATCTGGGAGAAGTCCGACCCCACGCACTACAACAACATGACCTTCACTACGCCCATGGAGGAGACCGGAAAAATTCTCAAAGAGCTGGACGGCAAGGCGGACGTCGTCATCGGCTCCGTACACTACGGTCTGGACGGTGAGTACGACACCCAGGGTATGCGCGAGGTGGCCCAGACTTACGGCGATCAGATCGACGCGCTGTTCATCGGCCACGCCCACTCCAAGGTGGACGAGACGATTGGCGGCGTCCCCGTGCTGGAACCGGGCTCAAACGGCCAGTATGTCTCCAAGGTTACTCTCTCTCTGACGAAGAAAAACGGCAGCTGGGACGTGACCAAGACCGACGCTGACCTGATCGACTGCTCCACCGTGACTCCCGACGCCGCTTTCCTGGCAAAGTTCAAGTCTCTGGATGAAAAGAGCAAGGCGCTGGCCGCCAAGCAGGTGGGCCAGGTCGGCGAAACCTTCCTGGACCCCGTGGAACTTCTCCCCGGCATTCCCAATGCGATTTTGCAGGATAACCCCGTCCTGGACCTTATCAATCAGGTGCAGATGAAGAAGGTCGGCGCGGACGTGTCTCTGGCCGCTCTGTTCGATGCCAGCTCCAATCTGGAGAAGGGACCCTTCCTGAACCGGGACAGTGTGAAGATCTACAAGTACGACAACACGCTGTACGGCGTGAAGGTCACCGGCAAGCAGCTCAAGGCCATTATGGAGCAGCAGGCCGGCAGCTTCTTCAACCAGTACAAGACCGGCGACGTGACCATCAGCTTCAACCCCGACATCCGGATGTATAACTATGACGAGTTTGCCGGTGTGAATTATGAGATCAACATCTCCAAGCCCGTCGGCTCCCGCATCCAGAACGTCACCTATCAGGGAAAGCCCCTCAGTGACACCCAGACTCTGGTACTGGCGCTGAACAACTACCGCTACGGCGGTTTAGTTAACGCAGGCCTTTTGAAAGAGTCCGACGTGGTGTATGAGGGCGGCGCAATCCGGGACATGATTACCGACTATGTCGCCGCGCTGAAGACGCCTCTGATGCCAAAGTGTGACAACAACTGGAAAATCGTGGGTGCTAATCTCAACGATCCCCAGAAGGACCTGATCTATGAGAAGGTCCGCTCCGGTGAACTCACTGTCCCCACCTCTGAGGACGGACGCACGCCCAATATCGCCTCCCTGAACGGCCCCGCCCTGCGGGCGGCGGGCAAGCTGCCCGCTCTGACCGACAAAGATGCCGGCACGTCGACTACCCCCGCGGCGCCTGTGACCGCCCCCGCCACCCCCCCCGCGGCCCCACCTGCCGCCCCGGCTGGCGGCACCTATACCGTGAAATCCGGCGACTGCCTGTGGAGCATCTCCCAGCAGTTCTATGGAACCGGCACAAAGTGGACTGTGATCTACAAGGCCAATACCGCCATCATCAAAAATGCGGACGACATCCAGATTGGTCAGGTTCTGGCTATTCCCGCAGCCTGATCACACTTCGCAAGAGGGGGACGCCCATGGCGGGCGTCCCCCTCTTCCTGCATTTTCCTTGCCCATACGCCCAAATGGGCGTATGATAGACCTGTTGGCCCGCGCAGATTTTCAAAAACCGCGCCGGGACGCGAAATCCATCCGCCGCTTTGCGGCTGGATATTAAATGGGGGCGCGTAAGAATGGAGCTGCTGGACGCACAGGCGGCAGGGCTGTACGGGGAAATGCTGGCTTTGAAGGAAGACCTGCACCGTCACCCGGAGATCGGATTTCAGGAGCGGCGGACCACGGCACTGCTGCGGGAGAAGCTGGATGCGCTTGGTCTCCGCTTCGTGGATTTGGGCATGGATACCGGAGTTGCAGCGGTTCTGGAGGGGGGAAAGCCGGGAAAAACCGCCGCCCTGCGGGCGGACATTGACGCCATCGCGGAGACGGAGGAGCAGAGCCATGCCGTCCGCTCGGAAACGGCGGGCCTTATGCACGGCTGCGGCCACGATTTCCACACCGCCTGCCTCTACGGCACGGCAAAGCTGCTGGCTGCCCGGCGGGAAACTCTTTCCGGCCGCGTGGTGTTTTTATTCCTGCCCGCCGAGGAGGAGACGCAGGGGGCCCAGGCATTGCTGGACGGCGGGGTCTGGGAGAAGTCCGGCGGAAAACCGGACTGCATCTTCGGTCTCCATAACCGGCCGGAGCTGCCCGCGGGGCAGGTCGCCGTGCTGGACGGCCCCATTATGGCGGGGAAAATCAATTTTCGGGTGACACTGCGGGGAAAACCCGGCCACGGGGGTTCGCCCCACAAGTGCGTGGACCCGGTGGTGGCCGGAGCCGCGCTGGTGGACGGGGTGCAGACCATTGTCAGCCGCAGCACCGACCCGCAGGATGCTTTGGTATGTGCGGTATACTCC
>JAEWYA010000016.1 GCA_023395775.1 Bacillota bacterium | reverse complement strand
CAGCCTGGAGCTGGCGGTGTCCGAGGACATGCTGGGCCGGGTTTTTTCGGGCATGGGCAAACCCATCGACGGCGGCCCCGAGCTTATCCCCGACAAGCGGCTGGATATCAACGGCCTGCCCATGAACCCCGCCGCCCGGACCTACCCTGAGGAGTTCATCCAGACCGGCGTTTCCGCCATCGACGGGCTGAACACCCTGGTCCGCGGCCAGAAGCTGCCCATCTTCTCCGGCTCCGGCCTGCCCCACGCCAACCTGGCGGCGCAGATCGCCCGTCAGGCTAAAGTGCTGGGGGACGAGGCCTCCAACTTCGCCGTGGTGTTCGCCGCCATCGGCATCACCTTTGAGGAATCGGAGTTCTTCGTCAGCGAGTTCAAGCGCACCGGCGCCATCGACCGGACCGTGCTGTTTTCAAACCTTGCCAACGACCCCGCCGTGGAGCGCATTTCAACGCCCCGTATGGCCCTGACCGCCGCGGAGTATCTGGCCTTTGAGAAGGATATGCACGTTCTGGTCATCATGACCGACATCACCAACTACGCCGAGGCTCTGCGCGAGGTCTCCGCCGCCAAGAAGGAGGTCCCCGGTCGCCGCGGCTTCCCCGGATATCTGTACACCGACCTTGCAACCATGTACGAGCGGGCCGGCCGCCAGCTGGGGAAGAAGGGCTCCATCACCCTGATTCCGATTCTGACCATGCCCGAGGACGACAAGACCCACCCCATCCCCGACCTGACGGGCTATATCACTGAGGGTCAGATCATTCTCTCCCGGGAGCTGTACCGCAAGAACATCCATCCTCCTGTGGACGTGCTGCCTTCACTGTCCCGTTTGAAGGATAAGGGCATTGGCGAGGGCAAGACCCGTGAAGACCACGCCAGCACCATGAACCAGCTCTTCGCCGCCTATTCCACCGGCAAGGACAACAAGGAGCTGATGAGCATTCTGGGCGAGGCTGCCCTGACGCCCACGGACCTGCTATACGCAAAGTTCGCGGACGAGTTTGAAAAGCGCTATGTCAACCAGGGCTACGAGGAGAACCGTTCCATCGAAGAGACGCTGGATCTGGGTTGGGAGCTTCTGAGCATCCTGCCCAAGAGCGAGCTGAAGCGGATCAAGCCGGAGCTGATTGAAAAATACTGGCCCAAGAAGGACGAAAAATAAGGAGGGGGGACCATGCCAAAGCTCAATGTGAACCCCACCCGCATGGAGCTGCCCCGGCTCAAGGGAAAGCTCCGCACGGCCCAGCGGGGCCACAAGCTGCTCAAAGACAAGCGGGATGAGCTGATGAAGCAGTTTTTGGAGACCGTCCGGGAGGTGCGTACCCTCCGGGCGGAGGTGGAGGAGGAACTGATGACCGTCCACGGGTCGTTTACCGTGGCGTCGGCCCTCATGTCCTCCGAGGCCATGGAGCAGGCGCTGCTGTATCCCAAGCAGAGTGTGGAACTGACCATGGGTTTCCAGAACATCATGTCCGTCAACGTCCCTGTCTATGATTTCAAAACCAAGACCCAGTCGGACAGCGACATCTATCCTTACGGTTTCGCCGGAACCTCCGGCGAGCTGGACACGGCGGTGGACGCGCTGGGAAAGGTGTTCCGCAAGATGCTGAAGCTGGCGCAGATCGAAAAGTCCGCCCAGCTGATGGCGGAGGAGATCGAAAAGACCCGCCGGCGCGTCAACGCGCTTGAATACGTGGTGATTCCCGACACGCAGGAGGCCATCCGATATATCAACATGAAGCTGGACGAAAACGACCGCGCCACCACCATCCGGCTCATGAAGGTAAAGGATATGCTTCTGGCCGAGGCTATCGAGGAGCAGAAGGAGCGGGACGCCAAGGCGCTCAAGGCTTTCTCGGAACGGTCCGGTGCGCCGCTGAGTGAATAAGAAAGAACGCGGAACCACGAAAAGAGTTTTTGCGGCATTTTTGACAGCCGCGCTGCTGCTGGGACTTCTGAGCGTGGGGGCTTCAGCGACGGAGACGAAGTACGCGCCTTTGACGCTTTCTAACCGCTGTGGTGATACGCTGACCATTGACAAGGCCCATGTGATCTATGCCGGTAAGCCGGCTGATAAGAATGGTCTGAATGGCGAGTCGACCATTTACGGCGTACCTGACGGCGCACAGATCACGGTTACCGTCACGGGCGCACAGGAGGGGGTTGAACGCTATATCGGCGCAAAATTCGACCTCCTTTCCGACGGAGACGGTGGCCGTGCATTTACAAGAAGCGCCGAATGTGTGCTAAACGCCGATAATGTTTTGCAGCGAGTCTACTTGGTGGATAAAGGCCCTCATGTTCTGGAGGAAAATAACAGTTGGAAGGGTTCCCCGGGGGTGCTCCGGCAGAACGGGACCTACAGCTTTACCCTCTCCGCTGAGGATTACGTGGGCTGGGAATTGACCCTGATGTGCGGAACGTTGGATGAAGTCTCTGATTTGCCGGAACAATCTAATGATTATCACGGTTTTATTTTAGGCAACTTTACCTATCCCGAGAGAGTTGATGAGAACTCGCTTTGTATCGGTCTCACCGTGGAAAGTGCCTCTGGCGGAAGCGGTGCTCCCTTTGCCGACGTGTCTCCCGAGGGGTATTGCTACGACGGGGTGCAGTGGGCGGTGAAGCAGGGAATTACTGCTGGGAAAACGGCAACCACGTTTGCGCCCGGCGAGACCTGCACCAAAGGACAGATCCTGACATTCCTGTGGCGAGCCAACGGCCAGCCCGAACCCTCCGCCGCCAATCCGTTCACCGATGTGACCCGGATCAATTACTATTATAAGGCGGCGCTGTGGGCCGCGGAACAGGGCTTAGTGTCCTGCAGCGTGTTGGGCGCCTCCGCGCCCTGCACCCGGGCCATGACGATGACGTATCTGTGGATGCTTGCGGGAAAGCCCGCCGCCCAAAAGTCCGCCGCGTATACCGACGTGGCCCCCGGCGCGGCATATGCCGGAGCCGTTTCCTGGGCGGTGGAAAAGGGCGTTACCACCGGTAAAACCGCTGATACGTTTGCTCCCGACACACCCTGCACCCGGGGGCAGATCGCCACGTTTTTGTATCGGGCTATGCACTAAGGAACCGAAACTGACGGGACCGGCCGCTTTCACGTCCGTCCGCACAAAACGCCTGATAAAACCTTCAGAAAAAAGAGCGGCAAAAACCGCTCTTTTTTCTGTATAATCTCATCGGGAAGGCAAACACTACCTCCACACAGAATTTACAACAGGAGGTCGTGTTCCCTTGAAGATGACAAACAAGCAAGCTCGCTTTCCGGCGCTGCTGCTGGCATTGCTGCTGATGATGACCGTGCCGGCTCAGGCATTGTTCGGCAAGAAAAGCGAGGAAACAGTGGTTCCGGCGCAAGGCGCTCCCATCGCAAAAGAACTTTCCATCAGAACCTACCGCAACATTCCCTACCGCGCGCAGTTCCTGGCTTCGGACGACGAGGGCGGTGATCTGACGTTCACCGTGGCGACCGCGCCGAAAAAGGGCGTCGTTGCCGTGTCGGGCAACACCTTCACCTATACCCCCGCGGAGGGTAAGAGTGGGAAGGACAGCTTCACCTATGTGGCGGCGGATGCCAAAGGAAACGTCTCCGCCCCCGCCACAGTCACCGTGACGGTGGATAAGACAAAGTCCGGCGTGGAGTATCAGGACACCGGAGACAGTTCCGCCGCCGCCGCGGCCCAGTATCTGGCGGAGACCGGCGTGTTTACCGGGGCCTGCATGGGCGGAAAGTATTACTTTGAACCCGACCGCACGGTGTCCCGTGGCGAATTCCTCGCTATGACCATGGAGCTTGCAGACCTTCCGGCGGATGCCGTCACCATGACCGGCTTCTCCGACGACGACGCAATTCCCACCTGGGCAAAGGCCTATGCTGCCGCAGGACTGGCCGACGGCATTGTTCAGGGTGTTTCCACTGAGGGAGGAGCGGCGTTCCGCAGCGCCGATCCGGTGACGTTTAATGAGGCCGCATCCATTCTGGACCGGGTGCTGGCAGTGGGCGATGTGGATCTTGCCACATGGTACGCGGACCGGGATGCGGTGCCCTCCTGGGCGGCGCAGGCCGTCGGCAACATGGAGGCTGCCAGCGTTATGGCGACGGGCAGCTTCGGAAGCAATACGCTCGCTCAGCCCATGACGCGGGCAGACGCGGCGCAGATGCTCTGCGCGGCGGGAACGCTGCTTGAGGGAGAGGACACCGGGTTCTTCGGCTGGATGAAGTAAAATCGTGCGCTTTTTCCTATAATTGCGTCACTCCCGGCGGCCTTATTCAAGAAAATGTACAGGAACCTGCCGAAAAGTTCTTCCGGCAGGTTCCTGTGCTTGTATTCGCGGAAAATTTGTGCTAAACTGGTACAGATTGAAATAATCATTGGATAGCCCGCCTGATGGGGGGCCGTCCTGTGGCTGTGGGGCGTTTTATAGGCTGCCGACGGCGGCGGAAGGGAGAACCATGAAGATTGTCGTATTGGCCGGTGGCCTGTCTCCGGAGCGAGAGGTCTCGCTGGTGACGGGAACGGCTGTTTGCAAAGCTTTGCGCAGGAAAGGTCATCAGGCTGTGCTGGTGGACCTGTTTTCGGGTCTGGAGGACTATGACGGTCCGCTGGAGGCGCTGTTCGATGTGCCGGACGGCCGATGCGGGGACGCCGCAATCAGAACCAGTGAGCCGGATCTGGATGCGGTACGCCGCGGGAGGAAGTACCAAAGTCCGGGACTTATTGGAAGGAATGTGCTGAACGCTTGCGCTCTGGCGGACCTCGTGTTCGTGGGGCTCCACGGCGAGAGCGGAGAGGATGGTCGCATTCAGGCGACGCTGGACCTGCTGGGGATTCCCTATACCGGCTCCGGTCACCTGTCCTCTGCCATGGCAATGGATAAGATCGTCACGAAGCGGATGATGGACGCCGCCGGAATCCGCACACCCAAGTGGCGTCTGGCGGAGTACGGCGAGGCGGACGTGGCCGCGCTGGCAGAGGAGCTGACGATGCCATGCGTCGTGAAGACGCCGGGGAGCGGGTCATCGCTTGGCGTGTACCTTCCGGAGACGAGGGAGGAGCTGAAAGCCGCTTTGCGGGATGTTCTGCGCTTTGACAGCCAGGTCATCGTGGAGGAGCGGATCATGGGCCGGGACATTTTCACCGCGGTGCTGGGCGAGAGGTGGCTTCCGCCGGTGGAGGTGATCTCCGCCAAGGGAAAATTCGACTATGAGGCAAAATACCAGTCCGGCGCCGCGCTGGAGCTGTGCCCCGCCAACCTCACGGAGGACCAGCAGCGGGAGATCGGGGAGATGGCGCTGAAGCTTCATCAGCTGCTGGGCCTGTCCGTCTATTCCCGCGCTGATTTCGTGCTGGACGGGAACGGTGTGCCATGGTGTCTGGAGACCAACTCCCTGCCGGGGCTGACTCCCGCCAGCCTGATGCCCAAGGAGGCCGCCGCCGTGGGACTTACATATGATGATCTGTGCGAGGAGATCGTTCAGTTGTCTTTAAGGAGGAAGAATTAACATGCTGCCAATGACAGTCCGAGAGATCGAGGCCGCTGTCCGCGGCGTCTGGTGGAATCCGCGGGAGGATGCTCCCGCCGTGTCGGCCGTGTGTACCGACAGCCGGGACCTGGTTCCCGGCTGCCTGTTCGTGCCCTGGAAGGGTGAAAATTTCGACGGCCACGATTTCATCGACAAGGCGCTGGAATCCGGCGCGGCCGGAACCCTGTGCACCCGTTTGCCCGCAGATCTCCGTCCTGACAGATTTTATATCAAGGTGGATGACACCCGTCTGGCGCTGAAGGCTCTGGCCTCCGCTTACCGGGACCGATTCGACATCCCCTTTGTCCAGATCACCGGCTCTGTGGGTAAGACTACCACCAAGGAAATGATTGCCGCCGTTCTCTCCGCAGGACTGAATATTTTGAAGACGCCGGAGAATTTCAACAACGACATCGGGACCCCGCTGACGATGTTCCGGCTGATGCCGGAGCATCAGGCGGCGGTCATTGAGACCGGCATGAACCACTTCGGTGAGATTCACTATCTGGGGGAGTTGGTGCGGCCGGATATCGCCGTCATCTCCAACATCGGCGACGCC
>JAEWYA010000003.1 GCA_023395775.1 Bacillota bacterium | reverse complement strand
CGGCGCGGGGGGACCGGCCGCGGCCCGGGCCGCGCGGGCGCCCTATCAGGCCATGGAGAGCTGTTCCATGACGGCGGAGGTTTCCGCGTTTTACGGCGACGAGGTGAGTGAATTTACCCTGCGGTGTGATTATGCGCCGGAGGAGTCTACCGTGGAGGTTTTGGCGCCGGAGACGGCGGCGGGAGTGAAGGCCGTCCTCAGCGGCGACGGACTGACGCTGACCTATGAGGACGACTGCCTTCCAGCCGGACCGCTGAGCGGCGAAGAGCTGAGCCCGGCGTCGTGCCTTCCCCGGCTGATGAATGCTTTGCGGGATGGCTGGCTGCTGGAGGAAAACGAGGAGGACTGGGGAGACGCCCCCTGCCTGCGCGTGAGTCTGGAGCAGACCGGGACGGACGGAAGCAGCGTGGACTCCACACTGTGGCTTAAAAAGGACGATCATACCCCTGCCCGGGGAGAAGTCGCCGTGGACGGGAAAATAATTTTGCAGGCGGAGTTTACGGATTTTCAATTCGGTGCTATACTGGACGATGACAGCGGGGCCGCTGCCGGATGACCCCAACAAATGAAATTTGGAAGGTGAGCGAATGGAAAAGTTCCTCAGGAGAACTTGGGCGGAAATCGATCTCGATGCGCTGTCGTATAACTACCACAAGCTGCGGGAGCAGATGGGACCGAACGCGAAGTATCTGGCGTGGTCAAGGCGGACGCCTACGGACACGGAGCCGTGCGGGTGGCGAAGAAGCTGGAGAGTCTGGGAGCGGATTATCTGGCCATCTCCAATCTGGAGGAGGCGCAGGAGTTGCGCCGCAACGGCATCAAGCTGCCGATTCTGATGCTGGGCTACACCCCCGCCGATATGACGGAGGAGCTCATCGACAATCGCGTGGCACAGGACGTTCCCTCCCTTGAGATGGCAAAGGCCTATTCAAAAGAAGCCGCCGCCTGCGGCAAGGCACTGACGGTTCACCTGAAGCTGGATACCGGCATGGGTCGTTTGGGCTTCCAGTGCGACGAGGCCCACTTTGAAAAAAGCCTTGCGGAGATTTTGGAGGCCGTGAAGCTGCCGAACCTTGACTGGGAGGGCGTCTTCATGCACTTCTGCGTGGCAGACGAGCCGGAAAAGGAAGCCAGTCAGGAGTTCACCAAGGTGCAGCACGACCGCTTCGTCCATATGGTGAGCGAGGTGGAGAGCCGGGCGGGCATGAAATTCCGTATCCACCACTGCTGCAACTCCGGCGCGGTGGTGTATCACCCCGAGTTCGCGTGGGATATGTGCCGCCCCGGCGTGGTTTTGTTCGGCACGGAGCCTATGAGCCGCGATTTTGGCCTGAAGCCGGTCATGACGCTGAAGACCACCGTGGGTCCCATCAAGGCTTACGCGCCGGATACCTCCGTCAGCTATGGCCGGACGTATTTCACCGAGAATGAGCGGCGCATCGGCGTTTTGCCCATCGGTTATGCCGACGGATTCCAACGCTGCCTTTCCAATAAGTGGGAAATGCTGACTCGTGACGGCCCCGCAAAGATCTGCGGCCGCATCTGCATGGATATGTGCATGGTCGACCTGACCGAATTGCCGGATGTGAAGACCGGCGACGAGGTGGAGGTATTTGGGCCGCACAACCCCATTGAGAAGATGGCGCAGATGGCCGGCACCATTACTTACGAGCTGACCTGCGACGTGGCCAAGCGCGTTCCCCGCATTTACATTGAAAACGGCAAGGTCGTAGATCGCAATTTGCAGCTCCTGTTTTAAGTCCGACTCGTCCTCAGAGCACACGATCACCCGCCCCGGCGCATAGAATGAATCGGGGCCGGTCGTACCGGAAAAAACGGCGTATAAATTTTCCGGCTGCGTGGGAGAATGATAGTGGCCCCGCTGAAACGGTGTTTTCAGCGGCGGGTACTATTTTCGGCGGAGTGTGAACTTTGTGGATACGAGTGTTGTGAAACGCGGCGACATTTATTACGCCGACCTAAGTCCAGTGGTGGGAAGTGAGCAGGGCGGCGTCCGGCCTGTGTTGATTATACAGAACGACACCGGCAATCGATATAGTCCCACCGTCATCGCGGCGGCGATCACCTCTCAGACGGGGAAGGCACGGCTGCCCACCCACATTGATCTGCCCGTGGCCGACAGCCGCGGACTTTCCAAAGATTCTGTGGTCCTGCTGGAGCAGGTGCGGACACTGGATAAACGGCGGTTGAGAGAACACATGGGTCATGTGGATGAGCAGGTGATGGAGAAGATCGACACTGCCATCGCGGTGAGTTTTGGCCTGCAGCGCGACCAATTGGTCTGAGCGGGCTTTTTGATTTCAAACAGGCGGAAGGACCTGGGAAAAGAATACATACGCTGTATCCTTTTTCCAGGCTCCGCCTGCGGTTAGGAGGACCTATGAAACCAAAGAGAAACAGGTGGTACCTGCGGGCGCTGGCGCTGATGCTGGCTTCCATGGCGGCGATGGTGACGTTATCCGCCGCGGCGGAGGCCGGGTCCCAGGGGGACCCGCTGGTGACGCTGAGCTATCTGAACGAAACGTTCCTGCCCAAGATCCTGGCCCAGGTACAGGGAACGGTCTCCGGTTCCACGGGAGCTAATTTTACCGTTGTGGATCTGAGCAAGGGGAAGAGCCTGAGCCTTGCCGTGGGCGGCGAGGTGATGCTCAGAGCGGGAACGGCGACCTGCGGCGCGGCGACTTCTCCAGGGCTGATCGACGAGACCTCCGCCGGTTCCATTGAAAACGGGGGCGCGCTGGTAAAGAATCACCTTTATATGACCACCATCGACGGAAGGACGGTCAAGGCGACCGGGGACGGCGTGAAGCTGCTGGTCCGGGGGAGCTACTCTCTCAGCTGACAGGCGGAGATATTTCGACGGATAACAAACATACATAATCGGGTGCCGTCGGCGCATAGGATAGCGCAGACGGCGCCCTTTTTGCGCTCCGTAACGCGCGCGTTCTTTGCGCGGGATGTTTTGGCGGCGAGCTGCTCCGCGCCGCCGAAGGGAGATGAAACCCTATGGACAAGTATCCGCTGTATCTGGACGGCAGACCAGCCGGGGAACTGACTGTGACCGATTCCGGTATGTACGCCGACTACCGGGCGGTGTGTCATGGCGTTGGCCCGACACTGCTGAGGGCATATTTGGCGGGAGAGCGGTCCGAAATGCTTCTGGGTGTTCTGGCACCGGAGGGCGGTGCGTACACGATCCGCCGGAGACTGAGCCACCGCGAGACGGCAAATCTCGGCAAGCTCCTTCGCTGCGAGGCGCGGCGAGACGGCGAACAGGGGTGGGAGCGAGTCTCCGCGCCGGAGCGTCTGCTGTCCACGCCGTTCTTCTCCCGTATGCTGCAAGGAATTCCCGGCGTTTTGTCCCGGCAGAGAGGGGAGAGGCGGCTGGTGGCGGTTCCCTATGACCCGGCCAAGCCGTTTCCCATGACGCCGCTGTTCTGCTTTGCAAAAATCTGCCAGATTGAAGGCGCAAAATATGCCGTGTTTTCCTTCGACGCGCGGGAAACGCCGCTGATGCCCTGAAATCGCATGGTAAAGGCACAATTTGTGAATTTTTTAAAATAAATGTACCGCAACGGATTGCGGTGTGGTATACTAAAAACACTGAAAATTCCCGCGTATATCCAGACTGCCGTTTTTGCCGAGGACGGCGGCTGGAAAATGAAAAGACTCTACTTGTAGGAAGGAGAAAATCCGATGAAATGCCCCTATTGCGGATACGCAGAGAGCAAGGTCGTCGATTCCCGCCCGGCCGACGACGGAGCCAGCATCCGCCGCAGGCGGGAGTGTCTGTCCTGCGCGAAACGGTTTACAACCTATGAGACGGTAGAGAGCCTGCCCATGGTGGTGGTGAAAAAGGACGGCAGCCGCCAGAGCTTTGACCGGAGCAAGGTGCTGGGCGGTATGATCCGCGCCTGTGAGAAGCGGCCGGTGCCGCTGGCGGAGCTGGAGCGCATTGCCGACGAGGTTGAGCAGGAGCTGCAAAACGGTCTGGACCGGGAGATCACCACGGAGCACATCGGCGAGCTGGTGATGGAAAAGCTCCGGGGTCTGGATCAGGTGGCCTACGTTCGCTTTGCCTCCGTTTATCGCCAGTTCAAGGACATCGACACCTTCATGGCGGAGCTGAGCAAGCTGCTGGCGGAGAAGTGAGCTCACGGTTAAATTCAGCCCTCGCAAAAGTGCAAGAATTGACAAGGAGAGTCCTGGGTGTGACCCGGGACTCTTTTTTTGGGGTGAAAAAACGAAATGTTGGTAAAATGAAACGGTGGAACCTAAAAGTCTTCGTTTCGCCTGGGATGGATACAAAGCCTTGCAAAATGCCCGACGGTGTGATAGATTAAAAAGGTTAATCGGATTCATAACAATTAAGGAGTAACGCCATGTCCGCCCTGAAAGAAGAAATCTCCCGGCGCCGCACGTTTGCGATTATCTCGCACCCCGACGCCGGAAAAACCACCCTGACTGAAAAATTTCTGCTGTACGGCGGCGCCATTGCCCAGGCCGGCGAGGTCAAGGGCAAACGCGCCAAAGCCGCCACCTCCGACTGGATGGAGATCGAGCGTCAGCGCGGCATCTCCGTCACATCGTCTGTGATGCAGTTTCAGCACGGGGGTTATTGCATCAACATTCTGGATACACCCGGCCATCAGGACTTTTCCGAGGATACGTACCGCACGCTGATGGCGGCGGACTCCGCCGTCATGGTCATCGACGGGGCGAAGGGCGTGGAACCCCAGACGCGGAAGCTGTTCAAGGTCTGCGCTCTGCGGAATATCCCCATTTTCACCTTCATCAACAAGATGGACCGGGAGACCAGGGACCCGCTGGAGCTTTGCGAAGAGGTGGAGCGGGAGCTGGGTATTGACACCTACGCCGTGAACTGGCCCATCGGCTGCGGCAAGGAGTTCGCCGGAGTCTACGACCGGGAAAAGAGCCGCATCCTCTTTTTCCAGGGCGAGGGCCACGGGAAAAAGGCGGCGGCCACGGAGGTGAACCTGGATGACCAAAAGGTCGGAGAACTGATTGGGGAAAAGCGCTGGCGCGCCTTGCGGGACGAGGTGGAGCTGCTGGGCGCGGGACGGGAATTTGATCTGGAGGCCGTTCAGTCCGGAAAGCTCAGCCCTGTGTTCTTCGGGTCTGCGCTGACCAACTTCGGTGTGGAGCCGTTTTTGGAGGAATTTTTGCGTATGACGACGCCGCCTCTCAGCCGGGTGGCGGACTGCGGCGAGGTAGACGCGTTCTCCCCGGATTTTTCCGCCTTCGTCTTTAAAATACAGGCCAATATGAACAAGGCTCATCGGGACCGGCTGGCGTTTATGCGTATTTGCTCCGGAAAGTATGAGCGGGACGCCGAGGTCTATCACATGCAGACCGG
>JAEWYA010000145.1 GCA_023395775.1 Bacillota bacterium | reverse complement strand
GCGTGGTACTCCGCAGCGGAGACGGCTCTGTCCCACGACGTGGTGGATGGTGAAGGGGCCTTTCGGCCCAACGCTCCAATCACCCGGGCCGAGATGTCCGAAATGCTGGTACGGGCGCTGGGGCTGAAGGGCGCGGCCGCTATTGAGGAAAAGCAGGTCTCTCTGCCGTTTACCGACGTGACGGCGGGGAAGGGGTACGTGGCCGTAGCCTATCAGATTGGCATGACCTCCGGAACCAGCGCCACCACCTTTGCACCCTCCGCCACCGCCACCCGGGCGCAGGCTGCGGCCATGCTGGTGCGCATCTTCGAAAAGCTGAACAGGAAGGTTGATTTCGTCCACGGATTCTACGCGATTTCCTCTTATAGCCAGCTCAGCCTGACGGACGGAATGGAGGCAGTCAGCGCCGGATGGAGCCGGATGACCTGGGACGGGGCGACGGCATTGCTGTCCACCACCTCGGCGAGTGGCAATGAGTATGCCGTCCCCAGCGGCTATCAGGGTGTGACCGGGTATCTGGACGCCAATGGCACGCCGCTGAACCTCAGCGTATTTATGGACGTCTCCGGCGGCGTGCGGGACCTGCTGGCCTCCGCAAACGGCAGGGATGCGGCGGTGGAGCAGATCATAAACGAACTGACCGTTACCTACAACGCAGTCGGAAAGAATCCCTACGACGGTGTGACCATTGATTTTGAGGGACTGCGAGCCGCGCAAAAAGCAAATTTCACCGCGTTTCTTACGGCACTTTCAAGTAAAGTGCATTCCCTTGGCAAGAGCTTATATGTCTGCGTTTCCCCCGCTTTGACCACCGGCAGCTTCTACGACGGCTACGATTATCCCGCCATCGAGCGGCTGGCCGACAAGGTGATCCTGATGACCTATGATTACAGCGCCGTGGATCTGACCGCCTATGTGGGGACGGAGTATTATAAGACCGCAGCGCCAGCCCCGGCCGACCAGGTGTACGCCTCGCTGCTGGCCGCCGCCAGCGCCGATACCGGCACGGCGGATACGTCCAAGCTCCTTCTGGGCTACTCCAGCAAGCCGATGGCATGGAAGATCGGCGCCGATGGAAAACTGCTCTCCGGCACCCCGGTATATCCCTCCAACGAGACTCTGTATCAGCGGCTGAATCAGTCGGACACGGAGACGGGCTGGTCGGATACCTATCAGCAGCCCTATGCGGTTTATACCACGGAGGACGGCAGCCGCTATTTTGTCTGGTACGATAATGACGACAGCGTGCAGGTCAAACTGAACGCCGCAAAGCTGCTTGGAATTTCCGGCGTGTCGCTTTGGCGGCTGGGGACCATCCCCACGGAACACAGCTGGAACTGGAATAGTCTGCTGACCTGAAATTCAATATGAAAAAGCATGGTTCTCGGAAACTTCCGGGAACCATGCTTTTCTGCTTTACCGTTTCCTCCCGCGAGGTGCATTGGAATGGTCGTGTCTTAGCTGTTTCGGATTTTGTCCACGCTGTCCGGACCGGGCTTCATGAAGTCTCTCTCCTGACTGCGAGCTGCATGCTACTAAAAAAGCGCGGATATTTTCCTGTTCCTGCTGCCGATCCGCTCCTTGCCGCCCCAGTCTGTCGCAAAGCCCCAGAAGGGCCACCTCCCGGACGTCCGTGTCCCGCTTCATTCCCTCTACGTCGGCAAAAGGCAGGTTTCTTCCCACGAACAGAATCTGCATGTGATAGCGAACCAGTCGGGCCGTCCGCTCGATGAAGTCCGTGTCCGCTGTAAAAACGCCAAGGAACTCTCTTGCGAGAAGCGCGCCCGCTTTGTCGTGGTCGTAGGATGTGATTTTAGCGTTTCTGCGAACGGTTGTGGAGGGCTTGCCAATGTCGTGCAGCAGCGCGGCCCACATGAACGCGCGGGGATCGGCGCTTTTTGTCTTGATCCCCGCGGCTTCATCCACTACCAGCAAAGTGTGATTCCAGGCGCTGCCCTCCGGATGGTACCGGGGGGATTGCGGCGTTGTTTGCAGCCGTTCCAGCATGTTGAACGGATACTCACCCAGAGCGGAGGAACCGGCGAGCTCCGATAAGAAGCGGGACGGCATTTCGTCAGAAAGCAAGTGCCGCTCAATTTCCTCAAACAAAGAAGTGTCGCTGGCCAAATGATCACCCCGGATTTAGTATTTGACCTCCACCCCAAATCATGCGCCGTGCCCGGCAAAAAGAGACTGCGGGTTCCCCTACGGGAGCAGGGCGATGTTCCACTTCTTCATCCAGTAATTCACCTGAATAATATACGCCAGCATCTGCGGCCCCGCCATCAGTTGCCCGTACCACGGTTTTCCGTAGTCCGAGGGACTGGAAAGAAATACTTCCACCTTTTTGGGGTCCAGGAACTGCCGCACGGGCGAACTGGAATCCGCCATGATTTCCCGTACCCGCTTGGAGAGCAACGCCTCATATTGCCGGTCATAGGTCTTGGGATACGGGGATTTGCGCCGATAGAGCACCGTGTCCGGCAGATGCCCAACGCCGCACGAGCGCAGCAGCGCCTTCACAACGCCGCCTTTCGTCTTCATCTCCCAGGGAACATTCCAGACGTACTCCAGAATCCGGTGGTCCGCGAAGGGCACCCGGGCTTCCAGACCGGAGAACATGCTGGTGCGGTCCATGCGGTCCAGCAGCGTCTGCATGAACCACCGGATGTTCAGATAGGCGATTTCGCGGCGGCGGGCTTCCTCCGGCGTATCCCGCTCCAAACGGGGCGTCTCCGCGACCGACCGCTGATAGGTTTCAGCCACATAGGCGTCCATCCCCAAGTACTCCAGGAAATCGTCCCGCAGCAGCACCTTGCGTGCCTCCAGATCCATGGTCCACGGGAAGGTGTTTGCCTCGAAGCACTCCTTTTTGTGGAACCAGGGATATCCGCCGAAAATTTCGTCGGCGCACTCACCGGTCAGAACCACCTTATTATACCGGCTGGCCTCTTTGCAGAAATAAACCAACGAGGAGTCCACGTCCGCCATGCACGGCAGGTCATGGGCGTCCACAGAGGCCTCCAGACAGGCAAATTGATCCTCCGTACTGCATTCCAGATACCGGTGATCCGTTTTCAGATAGTCGACCACAAGATCGACATAGGGCCGGTCCTGGGAGGGCTGGAAGGACGAGGGCTTGAAATTACGGTCGTTTCCCGTAAAGTCAAAGGAAAACGTTCGGAGCTGCTCGCCTCTTTTTTTTAACTCCTCGGCACATATGGCCGTCACCAGACTGCTGTCCACTCCGCCGGAGAGAAACGTACAGATCGGTACGTCGGAGACCATCTGCCGCCGAATGGAATCCAATACCAATTCCCGGGTGGTTTCCACCGTGGCCGCAAAATCATCCTCATGGACCCGGCTGACCAGCTTCCAATAGCATTCCACGGAGATTCCGTCCGGCGACGCCGTGAGCAGATGCCCGGGAAGCAGTTCCTCCACGCCGCGAAACACGCCCACGCCGTAGGTCTTTGCGGGGCCGATGCTGAAAATCTCGTTGAGACCCCGGTGATCCAGGTACGGCTTCATGCCGGGAAATACAAACAGGCCCTTGATCTCGGACGAAAAAATCAGATTCCCGTCCTGCACGGTGTAAAAGAGCGGCTTTACACCGCAGCGATCCCGGAACAGCGTCACCCTGTCGTGTACAGGGTCGTAGACTGCAAAGGCAAAAATACCGTTGAGCCGCTTTACGAATTCAGCCCCATACTCCATCATACCCGCCAGAATCACTTCCGTGTCGCTGGTGGTTTCAAAGGTCCACCCCTCGGCTGCAAGATCCCCGCGAAGTTCGGCGGTATTGTAGAGTTCCCCGTTGTATACAATCGTCCAAGTCCGTCCGTCCATGGTTCTGGACATGGGCTGACGGCCTGTATTCAAGTCGATGATTGCAAGCCTCGTGTGGGCCAGACCAACGTGGGCATTTAGGAGCACACCGCAGTCGTCCGGACCCCTGTGATGCTGGACGGCGTTCATTTTCTCCAAAATGTCCGTATAGCGCTCCCGCTCGGTCAGATAGTTTTCCTTTGCGTTATAAAATCCCGCGATTCCGCACATGGCATTGCCTCCTTATTAAATTAGCAGGCACGCGGTCAGGAAGGTGAAGAAAAAGCCGATCATAACCGGAACGAAGTTTTTTCGCGCGAGTTCCAGCGGATTTACGTCGGCAATGGCCGCCACCGGCATCAGGCCCCAGGGAATGATGGTTCCGCCTCCGATAAAGATGGCCGCGATCTGCCCCAGCGCGCCCAGCAGCGGCACCGAGCAGTTGACCGCGGTGCCGAATGTGTTGGCCAGGGTTCCCACCAGCGGAAGTCCGGAGAATCCGGAGCCGTCCAGACCTGTCAGTCCGCCGATGACCATCTGGATCAGCGTTACCACATATTTGTCTAACGGTGTAACGCCGGCCAGCCAAACGGCCCAGTCATTCAGAATTCCGCTCTGATACTTCTCGCCCAGGATGACGGTGATTCCGCTGCCGCCAAGGAAGAAAAACGCGCCGATGATAATGACGGGGGCAAAGATGCGAATGGCAAACAGAAATCCGTCCGAAATATAATTGGTGAATCGCTCCAGACTTTCTTTCCCGAACCCGGCCGCCGAGCCGATGACCAGTACGACGACCGCAGTGCCGGAGACGAGACTGGTTGCGTCGCCGCCCTTGAGGTTAAAGACCGCCATGAGCGCCACGTCGGCAATAAATGCCGCCGGTGCCAGAATGGCCAGCAGCATTGCCGCCCGCGGGAAGCGGATTTCGGTTTCCTCTTTCTGCTCCACAGCCTTAGCAACGCTTTGAGTTTGCCCCATTTCCTTGCGATTGATGATAAAAGCGGACACCACCGTCGTGACGCCCATTACCAAAAACAGAGGCATGCCTTCAGAAATGAAGAGGTGGGTATCAATCCCCGCCGCCGAGGCGGTGATGGCCGGCGCACCCTGAATCACAAAGTCCCCGCTCAGGGCAACGCCGTGGCCGAACAGGTTCAGCGCCATAGCCGCAGCCAGCGGCTTAAGCCCCTTCTTCACCGCCAGCGGGAGCAAAATGGCCCCCACCAGCGCTACGGACGGGGACGGCCACAGGAACAGCGAGAAGATCAGCATGGTTATTCCAAGAACCCACCACGATATGTACGAATTCTTCATCACGATGGACATGGACCGCATCATGATACGGTCGCTGCCAAGATCCGACAAGCACTTGGACAGCGCCGTAATCAGCGCGATGGTCGCGATAATTTCCATGAATTCCTTGGCCGCATACAGGATAGACGCAAACACGGCCTGAATGGCTCCCGTCAGCGTGCCATAGGCCGTAAGGCCGATTAAAAACAAAAATACAATGCACACAAGGGGGGTATCCTTC
Organism: Bacillota bacterium; assembly: GCA_023395775.1. Lineage (GTDB taxonomy): Bacteria > Bacillota > Clostridia > Oscillospirales > Oscillospiraceae > Oscillibacter. The sequence continues at coordinate 7,305 of JAEWYA010000145.1, read as the reverse complement.
CTGAGAATCATTGTGGTCAGGACAGTAATGACGCCGATTAGATATAAAAAATGAAGCGGCGTCAGAGTAACTGCAAAATCCGCCATTAACTGTACCTCCTATAAAAATACTGGCAGACCATCTTATTCCCACCGTTTCGGAGTGTGATTTTCGGAGATATCGCTTATCTCAGTTACCCATACCGCAAATGTGTCATATTCTTAATTCCAGCCTTTTCCTCTCCAATGGTATACCAGCAAAACTCCCCGGAGCCTGCCGTGCGGCAGGTTCCGGGGAGTTTTTACTGCTTTTCTTCATTACAGGCCGTTGTTGACGGCCGGCTTATATGGCTAAAACAGGAATTCAGAACAGACTATTTGGATGCTGTTTCGCAGAATTTACTGACCCTGCGCCTGCGCCTTTACCTGCTGGATTTCAGAATCGCTCGCCTGTGCTGCGGGCTTATAATACCCCTTGGAGCTGGCCATCTGGAAAAGCTCATACTGAGAAGTTTCACAGCTGTTGCGAATCTGCTGAATCGTGGATCTAAGCTTCTGATTTGAGCACTCTGAAATCGCGTTAGAGTAGAACGTCAATTCACTTTTCACTGCAGACAGAGCATCATTAACCATTTCTTTTTCGTGCAAAACAATTTCCTCCTTATCCTAAAAATGTCATCAAGTTCTCTTTTGTGGTCTTGGCGCTCTGCGCGGACTTTTCAAAATAGGCCCTTACCTGAGGATCGGTTGACTGCTGCGCATAGGTCTGCATCTTCTGATAGGCAGTCTCATGCGCGCCAATCATATGGCGAAGGTTCTGCAGTTCCATTTGGTTGAGTTGAGACATGGTAATATTCTCCTTTCGTACGTTTTAATCATATTATCTGCAAAAGTTTCAATATCATGTTTGTTTCAAGGCATTTTTTTATCTGTGTTCAGCGGAAATTTTGGACGGAAGAAAAAAATACAGAAATTCAAAAGGCAGACCACCGTAACGGCGGTCTGCCTGAAAGGGAGAAGGGATGTCGGCTACTTTCGCTTTTTTTGAATGTTCTTGTTTTTCCAGCTGCTATCGGAGGACGGCCTTCGCGCTAATAGCTGACCCCTTCCAATTCTATGTTGCTGTATTCGACGCTGTCAAAAAAGTATTGATCCCGTGATAGGTTTCCGCGGGCCATTGCGTCGTATCGGATGCGTATTTCCACCGGGATCAGTTCCCCGGAGTTGGCGTCCGTAAACAATCCTTTGATGATCCCTATGCGCTTAACCGGCCCTTCTAATGACGGCGGAATAAAGTGATCCGAGGGCTGAAACTTCAAATTGAGTAATAATAAACTTGGCGGGACTTTATTGTAATTAACCATATCCAGCAACGCTTTTTCGGCATCAGATGATAAACTGAATTTTGTCTCCGATATAAATTCGCCTGTCTCTCCGTCGTAAATAAAAATTTCAGGATTTGATATCTTTGCAAACATCTCCATTCCCACCTTTCGCCCTAGTATATTCAGGACAATGGACTTGGGGAACTCAGAGGGAAGTCCGCAAGGGCTGATTCTATCAGCCGCATGTTCCTTGACAAATCGATGCCTATCGAGTTTATCTGGTATAACAAATCATATAAATCATACGGACGGAAGATGTACAGCATGAATGCGCCAAAGGGGAAATATACCTTGTGCTTTTTGCACAGCGATGATACAATAAATTTGGCTGGTATTTAGCAAAAAAGCAGACGTGAAGGAGAAGCCGAAGTGAGGAAGAGCATTCTGATTACATTAACACTCATACCCGTAATCGCCGGCTACATTTTAAACTTAACCCTGATGATTCCGGGAATTGGAACGTTGCTTTTTTATTTAATTCCCGCTGTTATTATGATTTGTTGGTTTTACTTGGGAAATCTGTATTCTCAAACGTCCTGGCATTTCGTGCCGGCTATGCTAATCGGAAACGCAGTGGGGATTTTGTCCTTGCTGCTATACGTATGGGAATTTCTTTTGCACAGCGATGATACCAGAAATTTATTTCTGGCAGGCCTGTCACAATGCTTTACCGCGTCGGGGCCCATTCTCTTGACTGCAAGAATTGCAATTCTTTTTGAACCTCAAAAAAATGTGATCGGTCAGGCCTCGGCAACAGCTATGCAGGTCATTGGCGTTGTGTTAATGATTTTCATATTTGCAGCCGGTTACATTTTGGGTGCTGTAAACAGACGTAAACAGGGCCATCGAACTGCAAAAAAATAGAGCGCCCATTCATCCTGAATTGGATAGGGGCGGATGTATCATATGATACATAACATATAGATACTCAAAAATCAAATGTGTACTTTGATAGGTACCGTAAAAAACAAAAGTCCCCTTGCGGCTTAGAGCCGCAAGGGGTAGCTTTGGTACGCCGTGAGGGATTCGAACCCCCGGCCTTCTGGTCCGTAGCCAGACGCTCTATCCAGCTGAGCTAACGGCGCGTACCACTGTTTTCAAACAGCTTATTTATAATAGCATGGCTGATTTCAAAATGCAAGCATTTTTTTACAATCTTTTCACTTTTTTTGTGAGGGCTTGTAAAGAAAAAAATGGCATGCTATAATATCCGCATACCGCAATGGGCAGCTGCCCGGCAAGAGTCAAGGCGGATGAAGCCCTTTGAGAGATTTGCCTGCGCACGGCGGCATACCTGAAAACCGCCGGCGGAGGCGTGGGCGGGACCCGGAGAAGGAGCGGCAACAATGGAGACAAAAAATTTCAAAAGCGTTGCATTCGGTGGCTTTGACAAAGAGGAAGTCATTCAGTACATTCAAAAAACGGCGCAGGAGAACACGGACGCTCAGGAGGCGCTCCTTCGGGAGAACAACGATCTCCGCGCCGAAAATGAGGCCCTGCAAAAGAAGCTGGATCTTTTGCTGCGGGAACAGGAGGATTCAGCCCGGAAAGAGGCGGAAGAGCTGCGGGGGAAGATCGAAAGCCTTTCCGCCGAGCTGGAGGAACTGCGCCCTCAGGCGCAGTCCTATCAGGAGGTCCGGGCGCAAGTGGGGGACATCGAGTGCCAGGCCCGGCGGCGGGCCAGCGAGCTGGAGTCTGCCACCACTGCGCGGCTGAATGCGCTGGTATCCGACATACAAAGGCAGTATCAGGATATGGCCGGGGCTTTCGGCGCTACTGCGGTTCAGGTCACCGCGGAATTGCGGAAAATCGAGGTTGGCCTCTCTCAGCTGCCCCGCGCCATGGACCAGACCGGCAAGGAGCTCAACGAGATGGTTTGCTCGGTCAGCGGCCAGAAAAAGCATTGACTGATATAAGCAGAGCGCTTCCGTTTGGAAAGCGTTCTGCTTTTTCCGCTTTTAGGGGCGCTTCCTTCCGAAACCGGGATGTGTCTGAGTGTCTGCGAAAAACCATAGGCATATACAATAAATTTTTTGTGGACCGTTTGTCCGTTTTTGTTATAAAAGTATGAACAAAAGCCCGGAAAGGAATGCAGAATAAAAAAATGGCCTTGCTTTACAGATGCAAATACCATATAATCTGATTAGGTATTGTATGATAATGGAAAACAATACTAATCATTGGGAGAGAAGGTGATCAAAGAATGTCACTGGAAGCCATTGAGGCCGTCAACAAGGCGGAAAATGAGAACAAGGCGCGTAAAGCCACTGCGGAGCAGGAGGCAAAGGAGCGGATTGCCCAGGCGGAGAAAAATGGGCTCGCGCTTTTGGAGCAGATGCGGACTCAGGCCGCAGAGGAGAGCAAGCGGCTGCTGCGAGAGGCAGAGGGCCGCGCCGAAGAGCGATGCGCGAAGATCCGAGAGGGTACCGCCCAGGAATGCGAAGCCTTGGCCGGACAGGCGAAGGCCCATATGTCTGAGGCCGTGGAGCGTATCGTTGGAAAGGTCGTGAAGCAGTAAAATGGCCATCGTAAAAATGAAAAAGCTCCGCGTGGTGGCCATGGCGGAGGAACGGGACGAATTGCTGCGGGCGCTGCTGCGTCTTGGCTGCGTGGAGATCAGCGAGCCGGACGGCTTGCTGAACGACCCGGCCTGGTCGGCGCTGCTGCGCCGGGGTGCGTCCCCGCTGATGGACGCCAAAGGAGCCATCGCCGACGTGACTACCGCCCTGAACGCCATCCGGCGGTACGCCGCAGTAAAGGATGGACTGTTTATCCAGCGAAGGCCCATCAAGGAGTCGGAATTCCTCAGCAGCGACTCTGCGGAGCAGGCGAAAGCAACCTGTGAGAAGATTAACGGCCTGCTGACAGAGCTGGCCGGACTCCAGAGCCGGAAGGGACGGCTGACGGCCCGCGCCGCAGCCCTGACGCCATGGAAGAATCTGGATTTCCCACTGGAGACGCCGGACACGGCCCATGTGGTCTTCCGTCTGGGTGTCTGCCCCGCAGCCACGGACGTGGGTGCGCTGCGAGCGGAGCTGAGCGGCGGTAAAATGGCCGCGGAGCTGTATCCCGCGGGTGCGGACAAAACGCAGAAGTATCTGCTGCTGGTCTGCCACAGGGCGGACGAGGAAGCGGCGATGGAGATTCTGCGTCGAGCCGGTTTCAGCGTGGTGACTTTTCCGGACTGCGCCGGGACTCCAGCGGAGAATCTGGCGAGGCTTGAAAAGTCTGCTGCGGAAAATGAAGCGGAGCAGAAGCGGGTCACGGAGGCGCTTGCCGCCTGCGGCGGCGCGCGGGATGCCCTGCGGACTTATGCCGACCGCCTGAACGCCGAGGCGGCGGAGGATGCGGACGCCCAGCGCCTGCTGACCGACGGGACCATCGTCTTTTTCCAGGGCTGGGTCCCCGCGGAGGCGGAGAAAAAGCTTGCGGCCCTGCTTGAAAAGCGGGACTGCGCGTGGGAGACCGCCGAGCCCAGTGAGGAAGAGTATCGGGACGTCCCCGTGCAGCTGAAAAACAACTGGCTGACAAAGCCGCTGAACATGGTGACGGATATGTACTCCCTGCCGGCATACGGGAGTCTGGACCCCAACCCGCTGATGGCGCCATTCTTTATTTTGTTTTACGGCGTCATGATGGCGGATATGGGATACGGCATTTTGATGATGCTGGCTTCGGCAATCATTCTCAAAAAGTACAGGCCCAAGGGCGGCATGGCTCATTTTTTTGGACTGATGGGCCTTTGCGGCATCAGTACGTTTATCATGGGCATGATCACAGGCGGCTTTTTCGGAGATTTCCTGACACAGCTTGTGGGCATCCTCAGTCCCGGCACGGTATTTGCCCTGCCGGCCCTGTTCACCCCGCTGGACGATACGCTGATGATTTTGGTGGGCGCCATGTGCCTTGGCTTCGTCCAGATCAATACCGGCATGGCCATCAGCTTCTATAAGAAGCTCAAGCGCGGGCAGATTATGGACGCCGTCTGGGAGGAAGTGACCTGGTGGGTCGTGTTCGCGGGACTGGCGCTGGCCATTCTGGGAGTGACCCGGATTGTGCTGATCGGCGGCGGCGTGATGGTGCTGGTGGGCTCCGGATGGAACGCCAAAGGTTTCGGCAAGGTGACGGCGGTGATCGGCTCCCTCTATAACCATGTGACGGGCTATTTCGGAGACATTTTGTCCTACTCCCGTCTTATGGCCCTGATGCTGGCGGGCAGCGTCATCGCGCAGGTGTTCAACACTTTGGGCGCCATCCCCGGCAACGTGGTGATGTTTCTCATCATCTCCATGGCGGGTAACGCGCTGAACTTTGCCCTGAATCTGCTGGGCTGCTATGTCCACGACCTGAGACTTCAGTGCCTGGAGTATTTCAACAAGTTCTACGAGGACGGTGGTAGACGATTCCGGCCTCTGGAGATCAATACAAAATATGTTGATATCGTAAAAGAATAAGGAGGAAATTCATCATGGGATTCTTTGAAGCATTCGGTGGTCTGGCTCTGGCGCTGCTGGGCGCTGGTCTGGCGGCGGGACTCTCCGGCATTGGCTCCGCAAAGGGCACCGGCATTGCCGGCGAGGCGGGCACCGGCCTTCTGTGCCAGGACCCCACCAAGTTCGGCAAGGTCATGATTCTGCAGGTTATCCCCGGCACGCAAGGCTTGTACGGTCTGGTGGTGTGGTTCTTTGCTATTTTCCGCATGGGACTGCTGGGCGGCTCTATCCCCGACATTTCCCTTCAGGTGGGCTTGCAGTATTTAGTGGCGTGCCTGCCCATGGCGCTGGGCGGACTGTTCTCTGCCATCGCTCAGGGCCGCGTGGCCGCTGCATCCATCAATATTCTGGCCAAAAAGCCGGACGACTGGGCCAAGGGCATGGTTTTGTGCATCACCGTGGAGTTCTACGCCATATTGTCCCTGCTGGCGTCCATGCTCATGATTATCAACATCAGCAAGTAACCCCGCAGAAAGGGGATTTGACATGAACGGAATCGAAAAGATCACGGACCGCATTGCCGCCGACACACAGGCGGAGATTGACCGCCTGCTGGCCGGGGCACAGACCGAGGCCGAGAAAATCACGGCGAAATACCGCACTCAGGCGGATCATGAGGCCGCGGACGCCAGGGCGAAAAATGAAAAGGCCGCCGCGGAGCGGGAGGAGCGCCTGGTGAGCGTAGCGCAGATGGAGGCCCGGAAGGACCTGCTTTCCGCGCGGCAATCCCAGGTGGAAACCGCGTTCAATCTGGCGCTTGAAAAGCTCTGCGCTATGTCGGAGGAACGATACATCGCCGTGGCGGCGGACCTGCTGGCCCAAGCCGCAACCGAGGGCAGGGGAGAAGTGGTTTTCTCTCCGGCGGACCGGGAAAAGGTGGGCCAGGCCGCGGTAGACGCGGCCAACAAGAAGCTGAACGGGAAGCTGACTCTTTCCGACCAGACGCGGGCGCTGAAGGGTGGCTTTATTCTGGTGGACGGCAGCGTGGAGGTCAACTGCACCTTTGATACGCTGGTGCGTCTGCAAAGAGGCGAGATGGCCGGCGAGGTCGCCAGGATTTTATTCCCGGAAGCATAACAAATCGAAGAGCTGGGAGGAAGCGCCTTGTCAAAAAAAATCAAGGACACCGATTATCTGGTGATATCCGCCCGCATCCGCGCCATGGAGACGGGGCTGCTGACGGGCGAGCGAATGGAGCAGATCCTGGCTGCCCGCAGCGACGAGGAAGTGGTGAAACTCCTGCAGGAGGGCGGGTATCCCACCATGAGCCTTGAGAGTCCGGAGGCTATGGACGCGGCGATTACCGCCGCAAGGGAAGAAACTTTACAGGACCTGGGCGACAGTGCACCGGACAAACGATATTTGGATATTTTTAAGCTAAAATACGATTATCACAACGCAAAGGCCATTTTGAAGGCCCAGGCTATGAATGCGGACCCGGGCCACATG
>JAEWYA010000019.1 GCA_023395775.1 Bacillota bacterium | reverse complement strand
CCGCCCAGTGTTCGGGTGGCGGAGGTACCGGAGGACGTTATGGCCTCCATCGCTCCCAGCAAAACGCCGCAGGGGGTTTTGGCCGTGTGCCGGACGCGGGGGACGCAGCTGCCGGAAAAACTGGACGGAAGCCGGTACGTGGTGCTGGACGGTGTGCAGGACCCCGGCAATGTGGGGACGATTCTCAGGACGGCGGACGCTTTTTGGGCGGATGGTCTGTTTCTTGTGAACGGATGCGCCGACCTCTATCACCCCAGAACCCTGCGGGCCAGCATGGGCGCGGTGTTCCGCTGCCCGGTCTGGAGCTGTGACGCCATGGAGGCGGCCGCGCTGCTCAAGCGCAGCGGCATCCCGCTGTACGGCGCGGCGCTGCGGGCGGACACACGGGACATCCGGGATATGGATTACACCCGGGCCGCCGCCGCCATCGGAAGCGAAGGACGGGGACTTTCAAATGAGGTTTTGGCTCTTTGCAGCGCAACGGTCAAAATTCCCATGAACGGCCACTGCGAATCCCTGAATGCGGCGGCTGCCGCCGCGGCGCTGCTGTGGGAGATGGCTCGGGGCCGGAAGTGAAGGAGGGACGGACGTGTCCATGCTGAAATACTGGGTGTGGCTCTCTCAGTGCGAGGGCGTCGGAAATCAGACCCGGCTTGCCTTATTGGAGCATTTTCGCTCGCCGGAGGACGTCTATTACGCCGACGAGGGTGAGATCTTGCTGACCGAGGGCATCACCCGGCAGGAAGCGGAGGTCCTGAAGAAGAAGGACCTGACCAGAGCGGATCAGATCCTGGCGGACTGTGATCGCCTGGGTTTTCAGCTCCTGACGCTCCATGACGCGGCGTATCCCATCCGGCTCCGGAGTATTTTCGACCCGCCCTGTCTCCTGTACATCCGGGGGCGGCTTCCCGCGGTGGACGAGCTTCCCGCCATCGCCGTGGTGGGGACGCGGAAAGCGTCACCTTACGGGATCCGGTGCGCGGAGGACCTTGCCTTCGGGCTGGCGGACGGCGGGGCCGTGGTGGTCACGGGCCTTGCCCGGGGAATTGATTCCGCCGCGGCGCAGGGCGCTTTGCGGGCGGGAGGCATCGTAGTCGGCGTGCTGGGCGGCGGCGCCGATGTGATCTACCCCAGGGAAAACGGCTGGCTCTATGACGACGTGGCCGCCGCAGGCTGTCTGATTTCCGAGTATCCGCCGGGGACGGAGCCCCTTCCCGGTCATTTTCCCATCCGCAACCGCATCATGTCCGGCCTGAGCGTTGCCGCGCTGGTGGTGGAGGCGCCGGCGCGCAGCGGCGCGCTGATCACCGCCGGAATGGCTCTGGATCAAGGCCGCGACGTTTTCGCCGTCCCCGGCCCTATCTACGCCGAGAACAGCAGGGGCTGCAACCGCCTGATTCGGGACGGCGCGGGTGTGGCGGCGGAGCCGTGGGACATCCTGCGGGATTACGAAGCCCAATTTCCGGGTAAACTTCGCGGACAGACACGTCCCGCGCCGGAAATGCCGGAGAAGCAGCCCGGCCAACCAACGGAGGCGGCCCAGCCGGTTTTGCCGTCCCTTTCTTTGAAGGACGCGGGACTCACCGACGACCAGATCCTTCTTCTGCGGACCCTGACCGACCATCCCATGCCGGTGGATGACCTGATCGAGCTGACCGAGCTGCCCGCCCGGCGGGTGCTGTCGGCTTTGACCATGCTGGAGATCGACCAATATGTGACGCAGTGCAGCGGAAAGCGGTACATCCGCGCTGTAACGCTTTTCGAATAAATTTACTTTGTATCCGCGCAAAGTTTTGGAGGTAACTATGGCAAAGCAGAGCCTGGTCATCGTGGAATCTCCCGCGAAGGCCAAGACCATCGAAAAATATCTGGGAAAAGAGTTCCGCGTCAAGGCCTCCATGGGCCACCTGCGGGACCTGCCGAAGAGCACTCTGGGCGTGGACGTGGAGCACGACTTCGACCCGGAGTATCAGCCCATCAAGGGCAAGGAAGACATTATCAGCGATCTGAAAAAGTCAGCCAAGGCTGCCGACACCGTGTATCTCGCCACCGACCCGGACCGCGAGGGTGAGGCGATTTCCTGGCATTTGAAGCAGCTTTTGAATCTGCCGGACAGCAAGACCCACCGCGTGACGTTCAACGAGATCACAAAAAAGGTGGTGCAGGAGTCCATACAGGAGCCCCGGGACATCGACCAGAACCTGGTGGACGCCCAACAGGCGCGGCGCATCATGGACCGTATTGTGGGCTATCAACTGAGCCCTCTTCTCTGGAAAAAGATCCGCCGGGGGCTATCTGCCGGACGGGTGCAGTCCGTTGCCACCCGCATGGTGGACGACCGGGAGCGGGAGATCGAGGCTTTCAAGCCGGAGGAATACTGGACGCTGGACGCCGTTCTCCGGAGCGATGACGCGAAAAAGACGGAATTTACCGCCCACTACCACGGAAAAGACGGCAAAAAGGCGGAGCTGAAGTCCGCCGAAGAGGTAGAAGCCGTGGTGGAGGGGACCAGAAATCAGGCGTTTGCCGTTTCTTCCGTGAAGCGGACAGACAAGCAGCGCAGTCCCTCCCCTCCGTTTACCACCTCCACGCTCCAGCAGGACGCGTCCCGAAAGCTGAGCATGACCCCCCGGCGGACCATGGCCATCGCCCAGCAGCTCTATGAGGGCGTGGACATTGCGGGTGAGGGCACCGTGGGCCTCATTACCTATATGAGAACGGACTCCCTGCGCATCAGCGAGGAGGCGCTCTCCGCCGCCAAGAGCTTTATTTTGGGCCGGTACGGCAAGGATTACTACCCCGCCCAGACCCGGCACTACAAGGCCAAGGCCAATGCACAGGATGCCCACGAGGCGATCCGCCCCAGTAGCGTTGCATTGACGCCGGAGCAGGTGAAGGGCGATCTGACCGGAGAACAGTACCGACTGTACAAACTGATCTGGAGCCGTTTTCTGGCCAGCCAGATGGAAAACGCCGTGTACGACAGCGTATCCGTGGACATTGCGGCGGGGGAGTACGTTTTCCGCGCCACCGCGTCGGGCCTGAAATTCGCGGGCTATACCGCCGTCTATGAAGAGGGCAAAGACGAGGAGAAGGAGGAGAAGGAATCTCCCCTGCCCGCGCTGAGAGAGGGGGAGCCTCTGGCGCTGAAGGAGTTCCACAGGGACCAGCATTTTACCCAGCCCCCCGCCCACTACACCGACGCAACGCTCATCCGCGCCATGGAGGAACAGGGCATTGGCCGGCCTTCCACTTACGCCCCCACCGTGTCTGCGATCATCGATCGGGAGTACGTCGTCAAGGAGGGCAAGTACCTGAAGATCACGAACCTGGGCCGCGTGGTGACGGAGCTGATGAAGCAGCGGTTTTCCGATATCGCGGACCTTCAGTTTACCGCCCACATGGAGCAGAAGCTGGACTACGTGGAGGAGGGGAATACCCCGTGGAAAGATATCCTGCGGGAGTTTTACGGGGATTTTGAAAAGAACCTCAAGGACGCGGAGGCCGCGTTGGAGGGAACCCGCATCAAGGGCCCTGACGAGGTCAGCGAGGAGATCTGCCCGGAGTGCGGGCGGAATCTGGTGGTGAAATCCGGGCGGTTTGGGCGGTTCCTGGCCTGCCCTGGGT
>JAEWYA010000009.1 GCA_023395775.1 Bacillota bacterium | reverse complement strand
GCTCACGGACGCGCCGATCCGCTGGATCGTGGATGACTGCGGAAAATTCGTGGAGCGGGAAATCCGGCGGGGAAATACCTATGACGCCATCATTATGGATCCGCCCAGCTATGGCCGGGGCCCCGGCGGCGAGGTCTGGAAGCTGGAGGAAAACCTGTACGGGTTTGTGAAGCTCTGCGCGGGCGTGCTGTCCGACAAGCCGCTGTTCGTGCTCATCAACTCCTATACCACCGGTCTTGCCCCGTCGGTGCTGGGGTATCTGCTGGGTATTTTAGTGAAGGAAAAGTACGGCGGCAAGTGCGCTTGGGACGAGCTTGGTCTGCCGGTGACGAGAACCGGATTGTGCCTGCCCTGCGGCGCGACGGGACGCTGGTTCAGCGAATAAGCGACGGGAAGTAAAGATTGATGTCAACGATTCTTCAAACGGAAGACCTTCAATACCTCTATCCGGCGGTGGAGGAGGGGGAGCAGGCCACGGTGGCCCTGCGGGGCGTGGATCTGAAAATCGAGAAAGGGTCCTTCGTGGTGATCTTAGGCCATAACGGGTCCGGGAAATCCACACTGTCCAAGACCTTCAACGCGATTCTGCTGCCCTCCGCGGGCAGCGTGACTGTGGAGGGCATGAACACCACCGACGAGTCCTGTCTTCTGGACATTCGCCGCAGGGTGGGGATGGTGTTTCAAAACCCGGATAACCAGATCGTGTCCAACGTGGTGGAGGAGGACGTGGCCTTCGCACCGGAGAATCTGGGCGTCCCCACGGCGGAGATTCGCCAGCGGGTGGACCTTGCGCTGGGAGCGGTGGGCATGGCGGAGTTTGCCCAGCACGCACCGCATCTGCTCTCCGGCGGACAGAAGCAGCGCATCGCCATCGCCGGCGTCATCGCCATGGAGCCGGACTGCATCGTCCTGGATGAGGCCACCGCCATGCTGGACCCTACGGGGCGGCGGGAGGTTTTGTCCACCGCCCACCGCTTGAATCGGGAAAAGGGCATCACCGTGGTGCTCATCACCCACCACATGAACGAGGCGGAGGACGCCGATCGTGTAATCGTTATGGACGATGGAAAAATTGCCATGGACGGCGCGCCCAAAGAGGTTTTTGCTCAGGTGGAGGAGCTGCGCAGCCTTGGCCTGACGGTGCCGGACACCGTGGATCTGCTGGACCGGCTGCGCAGGGACGGACTGGACCTGCCGCTGGACGCCCTCACCGTGGACGAATGCGCGGACGCGGTGGCGTCGGCTCTGCGATCAACGAGACAGGAAGGAATCAACCATTGGAACCGATTTTAAAGGTCGTACACCTGACACATACCTACGGGATCGGCACGCCCTTTGAGCGCAGCGCCGTGGAGGATATGAGTTTTGACGTGGCGGACGGGGAATTTTTGGGCGTCATCGGTCACACCGGCTCGGGTAAATCCACCCTTATTCAACATCTCAACGGCCTTCTGAAGCCTACCTCCGGGAAAATTCTGCTGGAGGGAAAGGATATCTGGGCGGAGCCAAAGAAAATTCGGAACGTGCGGTTCCGGGTGGGACTGGTGTTTCAGTATCCGGAATATCAGCTTTTCGAGGAGACGGTCTATAAGGACATCGCCTTCGGCCCCGCCAACATGGGAAAGACCGGAGACGAGTTGGACCGCTGTGTTCGGGAAGCCGCGCGCCTTGTGGGTATCCGGGATGACCAGTTGGAGAAATCCCCCTTTGAGCTCTCCGGCGGACAAAAGCGGCGGGTAGCTCTGGCGGGCGTGCTGGCTATGGAGCCGAAGGTGCTGATTCTGGACGAGCCCACGGCGGGATTGGACCCGGCGGGCCGGGAAAACCTGCTGGCCAACATCCGGGACTACCATCGGAATAAAAACGGCACGGTCATTATGGTCAGCCACAGCATGGAGGAGGTGGCCCGGAATGTGGACCGCATTCTGGTGCTGAAGTCCGCCCATGTGCTGATGCAGGGGACGCCGAAGGAGGTCTTCAGCCGCGCGGACGAGCTGCTTTCCGCGGGATTGGATGTGCCCCAAATCACCCATGTCGCCATGGCGCTGAAAGAGCGAGGCCTTGACGTTGATCCGGCGGTCTACACCGCCGAAGCTTTGGAGCAACAGCTCCTGACGCTTCGGAAGGGGGCTGCGGGATGCTGAAGGATATCACGCTGGGACAGTATTTTCCCGGCGATACCATTGCCCACCGGTTGGACCCCAGAACGAAGCTGCTGCTGGTAGTCCTCTATATCGTGGGGCTGTTCTGCGCGGATTCCGTGCTGACTTACGGGATCATGGCCGCCGTGTTTCTCATCTGCGCCCGCATCTCCAAAGTGGGAGCCAGAGCGCTGGTGCGGGGTTTGAAGCCGGTGTTGCTTATCATTCTTTTCACCGGTATTTTGAATTTGTTTTTTACCCCCGGCGACTATCTTTTTCAATTCGGCGTGCTTCATATCTCCCGGCAGGGACTCGAGATGGCGGTGCGGATGGTGCTGCGCATCATGCTGCTGATTATGGGCACGTTCCTGCTGACCTACACCACCAGCCCCATCCGGCTTACAGACGGGCTGGAACGGTTGCTGGGAGGGCTGAAAAAGCTCCGCGTGCCGGTTCATGAGCTGGCGATGATGATGTCGATTGCGCTTCGGTTTATCCCGACGCTGATCGAGGAGACGGACAAGATCATGTCCGCCCAAAAGGCACGGGGCGCGGACTTTGAAAGCGGGAACCTGTTTCATAAGGCAAAGGCTCTGATCCCCATTCTGGTGCCTCTGTTTATCAGTGCGTTCCGCCGGGCGGACGAGCTGGCTGTCGCCATGGAGTGCCGCTGCTACCACGGCGGCGAGGGGCGGACGAAGCTGAATCCCCTCAAATACGCGGCGAGGGATTATTG
>JAEWYA010000005.1 GCA_023395775.1 Bacillota bacterium | reverse complement strand
CCGCTCCCAGTTTTTCACGTTCTATTCAAGTCCCACGATTTTTGCATTAAGGCCTGACGCATCCTCCATACCATGGGTTACCAGCAGAACCGTCTTCCCCGCCGCGCGGCGGCGAATGCAGGCAATGGCTCTTTTCCGGTTTTCGCCGTCCAGACCGGTGAACGGTTCGTCCAGCGCAAGGAAATCGAAGGGGACGCTCAGCGCCCGGGCCAGAGCCAGGCGGCGTTTCATGCCGCCGGAATACTCTCCAACGGGTTTACCGCCCACACCGTCAAGCCCAAGCTCTCTCAGCAGCTCCGCCGTCCGCCCCTCGTCATAGGCGACACCCAGAACAAAGCGGAGATTCCCCGCCGCGTCCAGCCGCTCCAGCAGACGGTCCTCCTGGAATACAGCGGAAAGGCAGGCTGTCTCCAGTCCGGTCACCGTACCGCTGTCCGGCCGCTCCAGCCTCAGCAGGATACGGACCAGCGTGGTCTTTCCCGCGCCGGAGGGGGCCATCAGGCAGGTAACGCCGGGCCCCAGCGTCAAATTCACATCCCGCAGGACCCGTACGCCGCCGTAGGCTTTTGAAAGGTTCCTGATCTCAACCGTCACGGCTTCGCCTCCTTTGCCCCGATTCGGTCCAGCAGCCTGAGGATCAGCTTTTCAAAGACGGCGGACACCGCCACAATCGTCACCGTCCAGGCGAACAGCTCCGGCGTTTCCAGATAGACTTTGGCGGTGTAAAGCCGCTCGCCCACCGATCCCCCGGGAAGACCGATGACCTCTGCCGCCACGCCGGACTTCCAACAAAGCCCCAGTCCCAGAGAGCAGGCGGAGCGAAACCAGGGCAGCGCCTGAGGCAGATAAATGTCTCTCAGCCGACGGCCCAGCGGCACGCGGAACACCCGCGCCATCTCCAGAAGCCGGCGATCCGTGTGATCGACGCCCTCCAGCAGATTCAGATACACCGTGGGGAACACCATCAGCGCGGAGATAAACAGGGACAGCTGCCGGGAAGGCAGCCACACCAGCGCCAGAATGATGAACGACACCACCGGCACCGCCTTCATCGCCGTAACCAGCGGGGAAAGCAGCTCCCGGACGGCCCCAAAACGCACGGACAGGCCCGCCAGCAAAGTCCCGGCTGCGCAGGCAATCAGAAATCCGCTGAAAATCCGGGCGGCGGACCAGCCCACCGAGCGCCAGAAATCGGCGGTAACAACTAGCCGCGCAAGGCAGACCAGAACCTCCGCCGGGGACGGCAGCAGCAGCCGCTGGCCCAGAGCCATAGCTCCCAGCTGCCACAAAAGCAGCCAGAAAGCCACGGCCCAGCCACGGACGCCCTTTGAGGCAGGGCGGGAGCCGCCGTCAAGAGGGCGGCGGTTTCCGTTTTTACGCGCCGAAGTAGAAATCATTTTTCGGCAAGGCCCCGCCCACAGACTGGGGGTTCTGGTCGAACAGCACGGAGAGGTAGCCGGAGAGCTTGTCGTGCATCTGCGTCCCCGTCAGGCAGACAATGTTGCAGGCGGGCAGCGCCTTTTCCGCCACGGCGGCGTCCACGATGTCATAGTCCCCGATCAGCTGCGCCGCATCGGCGGTATTGCCGTTCACCCAATCCACGGAAGCGGCGTAATCCTGTAAAAACGCTTTCACGGCGGCGGGGTTGGCGTCCACAACTTCCTTTCGGGCCACGATCACGCCGGTAATCAGGCTGCTGCCGTTATCCAGCTTGTTCCACTCCTCCGTCAGGTCCAGCGCCACCCGCAAATCGCCCAGCTTGTTCTGAGCCACGGCAACAAAGGGCTGGGGCAGCAACGCCACTGTGGCCTCGCCGGAGGCCACAGCCGCCACGCATTCGCTGTGCTCAGACTTCCAGTCGATGGTCACATCCTTGTCCGGGTCCAAGCCGTTCTCGCTCAACAGATACCGCAGGGCGTATTCCGGGGTGGAGCCCTTTCCCGCCGCCACGATGGTCATACCCCGAAGGTCGCCCATGGACTGTACGGCGTTTCCGTTCTCCACGATGTAGAGGACGCCCAGGGTGTTCACCGCCAGCGTTTCAATCTGCCCCTCGGACTTCTGATACAGCACCGCCGCTAGATTTGCCGGGACACAGGCCATATCCAGTTCTCCCTGAATCAGCTTGGGCGTCACCTCGTCGGCGGACGCCGCCAGAGAGAAGGTATATTGATTGGTCAGGCCCTCGCCGGTTTCAGCATCCTGCATCAGCTTCACAAGTCCCATGGCCGTGGGGCCTTTCAATGCCCCGATGGAATAGGCGGCAGGGGTGGCCTCCCCCGCGGACGAGGACGCCGCGCCGGAGGACGCGCTACCGTTGTTGTTCCCGCCGCAGGCGGCCAGGCTCAGGATCATAGCGATCGTCAGAAAGATTGCAGAAATCTTTGTTCTTTTCATCGGTTTTCCTCTTTTCAATTCAATGAATTTCTTGCGGTTTTTCCGCCGGAGCATAGACGGTCTTCGCGGTGACACCGTTCAGCCGCCCGATCTTTCCCGACAGGGCGGACACGATCTCCTGGGGCGCGTCCACCGCCACGGAGATAATGTTGACGCCCCGCTTCGGATAGGGCACGCCCATGCGTCCAATAATATACTGCCCAAATTCATGCAGTAGACCGTTCAGGGCCTCCACAGAATCGGGGTCACGGACCAAAATAGCAATCACTGCCACGCGGTTTTCCAAAAAATCAGCTCCTTTCCGATTTGCGCCGTCATCTGGATGAAAAAGGACCGGCATCCGCGCTGAAAAAGCCCCTCCGCCCGCAGGCGGAGGGGAGAACATACTTAAGCTGCGCACGGTCTCCCGCGCGCTTCCTCCTCCGTCTTCCGGCTTGGATCGTATCCTCGCCAATCAGATGAACAGACATTATAAAAGGTGGACGGGCAGAGCGAATCTTTCCGTTCACAGGAAAATCATAGCACGCTTTTTCGGTTTCGTCAACCATGCCGGGGCGGGCAGCGGCCCGCGTCCAGTGTCATTTGGTAAATCTCGTCCGCCAGCGCGTCGCCGGCCGCGCCGCAAGCCATTCGCCAGCGCCAGTTTCCTTCGGCGGTACCGGGCACGTTGATGCGGCCCGGATCACCCAGATAGTCCTGCATTTGGGCGATAAAGGTATCCGCAACGCTGGCCTGCCCCGCCAAAAGCAGACGGCGGTGCAGCTCTTGGGGCGTTTTCGCGTCCAGATACCGCATCGCATAGGCCGTCTCCGCGTCGCTGGATTGCCAGGAGGCAATGGGCGCGTTATCGTGGGTTCCGGTATAGAGGACACAGTTTTTCACGCAGTTATGGGGCAAATATCGGTTGTCTGGGCCGGAAAACGCAAATTCCAGCACCTTCATACCCGGAAGCCCGGAATCTCTCAGCAGTTCTTCCACGTCCGGCGTCAGCATTCCCAGGTCCTCCGCCACAAACCGCAGCCGAGGAAACCACCCGGTCAGCACGCCTACCAGCGCCATACCGGGACCGGGCTCCCAGCGGCCATTCTTCGCGGTAACCGCTTCGGCGGGGACGGACCAGTAGCTGGCAAGAGCCCGAAAGTGGTCAATGCGGATCGCGTCGAACAGTTCTCCGGCCCGCTCCACACGGCGAATCCACCAGCCGAAGCCATCGGCCCTCATGTGGGGCCAGTCATACAGCGGATTGCCCCACAGCTGCCCGTCGGCGCAGAAATAGTCCGGCGGCACCCCCGCCACGGCGGAGGGACGGCCCTGGCCGTCCAACAAAAACTGCTCCCGCTCTGCCCATACGTCGGCTGAGTCCAGCGACACATAGATGGGAAGATCGCCGAGAATTTTTACTCCAAGCCTGTTGGCGAAGGATTTCAGCGCGCTCCATTGTTCTGTAAAAACGTACTGGACCCAGATTTGATAGGTAAAGTCCTCCCCATGCTCCGCCTGCCACCGCTCCACCGCGTCCAGGTCGTGGCGGCGCAGACCCTCGTCCGGCCAATCCTGCCAGGAAAGGCCGTCAAAGGAGTCCTTGATGGCCTGATAGGCCGCGTAGTCACGCAGCCAGCCCCGCTGAGACGCAAACGCCTCCGCCGCCTTTTTACTGTCCCGGTCGCGGGAAAAGGCCAGCCGCAGCAGACGCTTTCGATCGGCGTTGACTGTGGGGTAATCCACCGCCCGACCGTCTCCCGATGAAACGGAGGCCAGCTCCTCCGCCGTCAGCAGGCCCTCCGCCGCCAGCTGGGGAAGGTCGATAAACGCCGGATTCCCGGCGTAGGTGGAAACGCTCTGGTAGGGAGAATCCCCGTTTCCCGCCGGGCCTACGGGTAATATCTGCCACCAGGTCTGGCCCGCACGATGGAGGAATTTCACAAAATCCCGGGCGCTTTGGCCCAGGGAGCCCACGCCGTACGGCGAAGGCAGGGAGAATACCGGCATCAGGATACCGGAGGTGCGCTGCGGCATGGGCAATCCCTCGCTTTATCTTCAAATCAGGTCTCCAGTTTATGCCCCCAACCCCCCGATGTCAAGAACGGGAGCCTCCGGGCCGCAGCAATGCGGCGCGGAGGTTCCACAACAAGGGGTTATTTCATCAGGCAATACATGACCGCCTTAATGGTATGCATCCGGTTTTCCGCCTCGTCAAAGACGATGGACCGGGGCGATTCAAACACTTGGTCGGTGACCTCCATGGCGTCGCGTCCAAACTTCTCGCCCATCTCCCTGCCGACCTTGGTCTTGTGGTCGTGATAGGCAGGCAGACAGTGCATGAAGCGGCACTGGGGTCCGGCGTTATCCATCAACGTTTTGGTCACCTGATAGGGGCCCAGAGCACGGATGCGCTCCGCCCAAACCTCCGCCGGTTCCCCCATAGAAACCCACACATCCGTGTAGATCACGTCCGCCGCCTTTGTGGCGGTCATGGGGTCCTCAATAAATTCCAGCGTCGCGCCGGTCTTAGCGGCGATGGCCTGGCATTTCTCGATCAGCTCCCGGTCCGGAAAATAGGACTTGGGCGCGCAGGCTACAAAGTGCATTCCCATTTTCGCGCAGCCCACCATCAAAGAATTGCCCATATTGTACCGCGCGTCGCCCAGGTAGACCAGCTTCACACCCTTGAGCTTCCCAAAATGCTCCTGAATGGTCAGGAAATCCGCCAGAATCTGCGTGGGGTGGAACTCATTGGTCAATCCGTTGAGCACAGGGACACCGGCGTATTTTGCCAGCTCTTCCACCAGATCCTGTCCAAAGCCGCGGTACTCAATGGCGTCGTACATCCGGCCCAGCACCCGGGCGGTATCGGCAATGGACTCCTTCACTCCGATTTGGGACCCGGTGGGACCCAGATAGGTGCTTCCCATGCCCAGGTCCTGCGCCGCCACCTCAAACGCACAGCGGGTGCGGGTGGAGGTCTTTTCAAAAATCAGGGCCACGTTTTTGCCCTCCAGATAGCGATGCGCCACGCCTGCCTTCTTCTTGGCCTTCAGGTCAACGGCGGTATCCAAAAACTCCTGAATCTCTTCGGGAGCATAGTCCAGCAGCTTTAAAAAGTGGGTATGACCTTCCACGTTTCGTCCTCTCTTTCTATTATGACAGAGTCTTCTTCATGATGGCGACGCCGGCGTCCATCTCCTCTTTTGTAATGGCCAGGGGAGGCAACAGGCGCATTCCCGGTCCGGCGGTCAGCACCAGCAGACCGGCTTCCACCAGTTTATCTGCAACCTCTTTGTTCTGATAGCCCTCTGCCATTTCAATGCCGATCATCAAGCCCAGTCCCCGGGTCTTACCAAAGCACGCAAGCCCCAGCGCTTCGATCTGAGCGCGCAGATACGCGCCCTTTTCCTGTACGTCTTTCAAGAATTCGTCGGACAAGATCTCCTGAACCACCAGGCCCGCCGCGCCGCACACAGGGTTGGCGCCAAACGTCGTGCCGTGGGTGCCGGGGGTCAATACACCCTTGCACTTTTCGTTTGCCATAATGCCGCTCATGGGCAGGCCCCCCGCGATGCCCTTTGCAAAAGAGCAGACATCCGGTAAAATGCCGTACTGCTGGAAAGCGAAGAGGCTCCCGGTCCGACCGACGCCGGTCTGGACTTCGTCCACCAGCAGCAGCCAGTCCTTCTCCGCGCAGAGCTTCGCGACCGATTGCACATAGTCCTTGTCCAGAGGCAGCACGCCGCCCTCGCCCTGTACCAGTTCCACCATGACGGCGCAGGTATCGTCGCCAGCGGCCTCCTTCAAAGAATCCAGGCTGTTGGCCTCGGCAAATTTAAAGCCCTCCACAAACGGGAAGAAATAGTTGTGGAACTTATCCTGACCGGTGGCGGTCAGGGCGGCCATGGTACGGCCGTGGAATGAATTTTTCAGGGGAATGATGGTGGAACGTCCCAAGCCGTACTTATCAAAGCTGTACTTTCTCGCCAGCTTGATCATGCCCTCGTTGGCCTCGCCGCCGCCGTTTGCGAAGAAGACGTTGCTCATGCCGGTGCGCTTGCAGAGCTTTTCCGCAAGCCGGGCGCTGGGCTCGGTGTAAAACAGGTTGGACGTGTGGCCCAGCTTCTTCGCCTGGGCAAAAATGGCCTCGGCCCAGGGCTCGTTGCCATAGCCCAGATCGCTCACGCCGATGCCGCTGGTAAAGTCAATGTACTCCTTGCCCTCCGGGCTATACAGTTTGGTGCCCTTGCCGTGGTCGATGACCACGTCGAAGCGGCCGTAGCTATTCATCACGTATTGATTTGTAAGGCTCTTGATTTCCTGAGAAGTCATAAGTCAGTCCTCCTTTTTCAGCATGGTGCCGATACCGGCATCAGACAGCAGTTCAATGAGAATAGAATGGGGAATGCGCCCGTCCAGAATGTGGACCCGTTCCACGCCGCCGGAGATTGCCTCCACGCAGCATTCGATCTTGGGGATCATGCCCCCGGAGATCACGCCCGCGTTCACCAGCTCTTCTACCTCGGAGATGCGGACCTCGTGGATCAGGGTCATCTCGTCCTTAGGGTCCCGGAGAAGGCCCCGCACATCGGTGAGCAAAATCAGCTTTTCGGCCCGGAGAGCCTCCGCAAGCTTTGCGGCAGCGGTATCCGCGTTGATATTGTAAGCGGTGTCCGCGTCCGTTCCTTGGGCCACCGTGGAGACAATCGGAATATATCCGGCGCTCAGAGAGTCTTCCACCGGCTTTGGGTTCACAGAGGTAATCTTGCCCACAAGACCGTATTTTTCGGCCAGCAGCCCTGCTTCAAACAGCCCGCCGTCCAGGCCGCACAGGCCCATCGCCTGTCCGCCCAAACGCTCCGCCAGAGAGACGAGATCCTTGTTCACCTTGCCGCATAGGATCTGCTGGACCACGTCCATGGTCTCCTCGTCGGTGTAGCGAAGGCCATCCACAAACCTGGACTCCTTGCCAAGCCGTTTCAGCATGGCTCCGATCTCCGGACCGCCGCCGTGGACCACCACCACGCGGATGCCTACAAGGCTCAGAAGGATGATGTCGCTCATCACGGCCCGGCGGAGCTCCTGAGAGATCATGGCGTTGCCGCCGTACTTCACCACCACCGTCTTACCGGTGAATTTCTGTATGTAGGGCAGGGCCTCTGCCAAAACTCTGGCCTGCTGCTCATGGGAGGACATGGAAATCACCTCTTTCTTTCTATTCAATGCGGGGACGAATCCGGCGGACTTTGCGCCTCGTCAGCTGCGGTAGTCCCCGTTGATCTTAATATAATCGTAAGTGATATCACAGCCCCAGCAGGTACAGGCGGCGTCTCCCTCGCCCATTTGGATGTTAATCTCGATATCGTGCTCCGTCAAAATCTTCTTTGCCAGGTCCTCGTCAAATGCAAGGCCCCTGCCCTGACGGCACACCTCGATACTGCCCGCTGCACTTGCAAAACAGACGTCCACCTTCTCCGGATCGAACTCGGCTCCGGAATAGCCCATGGCGCACAGCACCCGGCCCCAGTTGGCGTCCGCGCCAAAAATTGCAGCCTTCGTCAGAGTCGAGGAAATCACCGATTTGCAAACCGTCTCGGCGGTTTTCTCGTCCGCCGTGCCCTTGACCGTACAGGTGATCAGGTGCTTTGCGCCCTCGCCGTCGCCCGCCATCTTCTTAGCCAGGGCAATGGCCAGAGTCTGGAGCGCCTCCAAAAATTCGCCGTAGGCGGCGTCCTTTTGGGTAATGGTCTCGTTTCCCGCGAGGCCGTTGGCCAAAACGCAGCAGGTGTCGTTGGTGGAAGTATCGCCGTCCACGCTGATGCGGTTGAAGCTGACGCCCACGGTATCCAGCAGCGCCGCTTTGATCATCTCGGAGGAGATGGCGCAATCAGTGGTGAGGAAGCAGAGCATGGTGCCCATATTGGGGTGGATCATACCGCTGCCCTTGGCGATACCGCCCATGCGGACGGTCTTTCCGCCAACGGTGGTCTCCACCGCAACTTCCTTACTCACCGTGTCGGTGGTCATGATGGCGTGGGCCGCCGCGTCAGAGCCTTCGGCGCTGTGAGCAAGGCTCTTCACGAGCTCCGGCACCGCATCCTCAATGACCTGCACCGGCAGGGTCTGGCCGATGACCCCCGTGGAGGAAACCAGTACGTCATCCGCCGAAATGCCCAGCGCCTTTGCCACGGCGGCGCACTCCGCCTCGGCGTTTTCCTCGCCCTTGGGCGCGCAGGCGTTGGCATTGCCGCTGTTGGCGATGATCGCCCGGGCCTTGCCGTTGGCCAGATGGGCTTTGTCGACGTGGATGGGGGCCGCCTTGACCACGTTCTTTGTAAATACCGCCGCCGCCGCGCAATCCACGTCGGAAACGATCAGAGCCACGTCCTTTTTCCATGTCGCGTGGGTCTTGACGCCCACGTGAAGTCCGGATGCCTGAAAGCCCTGTGCGGCGCAGACGCCGCCGTCAATCAATTTCATTTCAGTCCCTCCTTAATTTAGTCCAGCGGCTTCCTCGAAGCCCAATACCAGGTTCATATTCTGCACTGCCGCGCCGGAGGCGCCCTTCCCCAGGTTGTCAAACAGCGCCGTCACGGTAATCTGTTCGCCGTTCCCGGCCACCTCCAGCTTCAGCCGGTCAGTCCCCGCCATGGCGGAAGCGAAAAGCACCGGTTCGTCGCCGCCGTAAGGGGCCACAGACACGAATCTCTGCCCGGCGTAATATTCCGCCAGCGCGTCCCGCAGCTCCTGACCGGACAGCTTTTTCGAAAGCATTTCCCGATGGAGCAGGATGGTCGTCGCCATACCCTTGTAAAAGTCTCCCACCACAGGGGAAAATACCGGCGTGCGGGGCGGGGCGGCGACGG
>JAEWYA010000130.1 GCA_023395775.1 Bacillota bacterium | reverse complement strand
GGCGCGGCGTTCCCGCCAAGCATGGGAAACGACGGCGCAGCGCCGCATAGCGGAATAAAAACGGCGGCCCCTCTCGGGGCCGCCTTCATCTTTTCAGTTCAGTTCATCTGCCGCCGACGGCTCAGGTTCTGGGTGCCGTCCTGCATATTGTTCAGCTCGTCCAGGCTCTTGCCGGTACCCAGCGCCACGCAGGAGATGGCATCCTCCGCCACCACCGTGTGGATACCCGTCCGGGCCGCCACAAGCTTATCAAAGCCGGATACCAGACTGCCGCCGCCAGTCATGACGATGCCATTGGTGGAAATGTCCGCCACCAGCTCGGGGGGCGTCCGCTCCAGCACGGAGTGGATGGCCTCCATGATGCGCTCCACCGGCTCTTCAAAGGCGTCCATCATCTCTGTGGAGCTGACCGTGATGATCTTAGGAAGACCCGTCAGCAGGCACCGGCCCTTTACATCCAGCGTCTCCTCCTCGTCCTTGGGGAACACGCAGCCGATCTTGATCTTCATATCCTCGGCAGTCCGCTCGCCCACCAGCAGGTTGTGCTTGCGGCGCATATACTTCACCACAGCCTCGTTCAGCTGGTCGCCCGCCACCTTGATGGAGGCGGACTCCACCACGCCGCTCAGGGAGATCACTGCGATGTCGGCGGTGCCGCCGCCGATGTCCACCACCATGTGGCCGTCGGGTTTGGCGATGTCGATGCCCGCGCCGATAGCAGCGGCCACCGGCTCTTCAATCAGATATACCTTCCGGGCGCCGGCCTGAATGCCCGCGTCGATGACGGCGCGCTCCTCCACCTCCGTGATGCCGGAGGGGATGCAGATGATGACTCTGGGCTTGAAGAAGGAGAAGCCGGCCACCTTCCGAATGAACTCCCGGAGCATCCGCTCCGTCATGTCATAGTCGGAGATAACGCCCTCCCGGAGGGGACGGATTGCAATGATGTTGCCGGGGGTACGGCCCAGCATAGCCTGAGCGTCCGCACCCACCTGAAGCAGTTTCCCGGTGTTTTTATCCAGCGCCACCACGCTGGGTTCGTTCAGAACGATTCCCTTTCCCTTGACGTATACCAGAACGGAAGCGGTACCAAGATCGATACCGATATCTTTTGCCATGGACATAGCCTCCACCTCATGCTCTTTCTTCAGTATTTTCTGCCAGTCTCTTCAAAATTATGAGAAGCGGTTTTCACCGCACACAGTCATACGAATATATTATACCGACGGCATCAACGGATTGCAAGCACATTCTGCAAAGTTGAAAAATTTTCAAGCTTGTCCTCTCCCGCACGCTGTGCGTCCCGCTCAGGACAGGTTCGGGCCACCGCCGCACAGACCACCTGTTCCGCCCCGCCGCTTCTCAGCGTACGCACGCACTCCGTCAGTGTGGAGCCGGTGGTACAGATATCGTCGATCAGCAATATCCGACGACCCGCCACCCGCGCGGCCGGCGCAATTTCATACATTCCCAGTACGTTGGCCCGGCGCGCCGCGGCGTCGGCAAGCCCCGACTGGGCCGGGTTGTCCCCAATTTTCACCAAAAGCCGCTCCGGCGGGATCTTCCACAGACGGCAGGCGGATTCCGCCAGCAGCCGAGCCTGATCGTAGCCCCGCTTTTTCAGCCGCTTCGGCCCAACCGGCACCCAGGTCACCGCGTCAAATTCCCCGGATAACCGCTCCGCCGCGCACCGGGCCAACAGCTCGCCCAGCGGCTGCGCCAAATGGTCCGCGCCGTGGAACTTCAGGCGCAGCAAAGCGTCCCGCACCGCGCCCTCATAGAAAAGCGGCGCTGAGCAGCAAAGCCCGTCCGCCCCTGTGAAAAGTCCCTCTCCCCCCTTTGTCCACGGCAAGGATTTTTCACAGGCCTCACAGACTGCCGCCCCGTCCACGCCGCGGCGGCAGAAGGGGCATTTCGGCGGAAACAGCAGGTCCAGAACCGCCCCAAAAACGCTCATTTCACCCGCCGCCTCCGGGGATAAGGCGCCGCCTCGTCCGTAAGCCCCACCAGATAATCCACGCTGACACCGAAATACTCCGCCAGCCGGACTGCCAGCCGCAGCGACAGCTCCCTCTCTCCCCGCTCATACTTGGAATAGAGCGACTGGTCACACATCAGGTACTGTGCGACCTTGCTCTGGGACAGGTCGTTGTCTTCCCGCAAATCCCGAATTTTCAAATCCATATCAATCACCAAGGTGATTTTACAGTTTGGACAAATAGTACTATTCTATTTTGGACTATTTGTCCTAATATATTTGCATATGCAAATTGCGCGCGCCTTCGCGTCCCCAGTCGTGAGCAATTGCTCCCGCGGGACGAGGCTATCCCATCACATAGCCAACCGCCAGAAGCGCCAGCGCTCCGGATATTCCCGCCTGAGCGGCCTTGCCCAGAAGACAGTTCCGGGTGGAAAGTCCGCTGTCCGCCAGCACCGCCAATGTCTGGCAAAGCACCGAAGCTCCGCCCCAGCCTGAAAGGACCGCTGCCAGAATGAATCCGGCGTACCCGCCGGGGAGCAACGGGATCACGGAGAAAAGTTCCAAAGTGCCCACCGCCGCCGCCCCGGCTATACCGGGGAGTTTCTGCAGGGGCCGCGCCAGTACGTAAAACACCGTGACAAAGGCGCAGATGTTCAAAACCGACTCCAGCGCCCGGCGCACCGACCCTACAACGGCCGCAGAAAACGGCACGGCCCGGGCGGTAAACCTACGCCGGGGACAGGTGCGTCGGGCGGCTCCGCCCCGAAACAAAATTCCCGTCAGCAGGGCGGACAGCACGTGGATGAGCCACAGCCAGATGCCCACCCGGACGCTGCCGAACACTCCTGTGCCCAATACGCTGATGAGGAATGCGG
>JAEWYA010000186.1 GCA_023395775.1 Bacillota bacterium | reverse complement strand
ACTATGCTGGTCATTCCGGCCCTGCCGTATCTATTTCGTTTGCATTTGCCCAAATACGTACTCGTTTTAAGAGCGCTGTCCGAGTGGAAGTGGACCCGACTTCTCATAAATATTGCTCCAGAGCGGCACGGAGCTGATCATCCGAGGGGGGAACGTTCCAGAACAGAGGCTTCCCGTTTCCGGTCAGGACGGGCAGATAAAGGCCATCCGGGTCCTCAAGCGCCGCGTGGTTGGCCCGGCAGCCGGGGCAATACGAGGGCTGGCACACGCTCTCAAATCCCCGGTTCGCAACGGCATCCTCCGCCGTGATCTTTTCCACCGTGCAGCGAAGGCCCAGTTCCCGGCTTGCCTCTTCCACCCGCTGCAGGTAAAAGTCGTTCCGGGCACAGGCGGATGCGTACAGGCACAGCTTTACAGCACCATTCCCTGCGATTTCTTCCTGCGGCGTTCTCATTTTTGCAGAGCCGCCGCCCACGCGCCGTATTTCTCAATATTCGCGGCACAAACATCCTGATCCGTCCCCAGTGTGAGGATGTAGACCTTGATTTTGGGCTCGGTGCCGGAGGGACGGACAATAATGGCGGTGCCGTCCGCCATCTCGAACCGCAGAACGTTGGACCCGCACAGCTCCATTTTGCTTTTCGCGCCGGTGGCACAGTCGGTCACGGTCCCGTCGGCATAGTCCTTGCGGACCTTCACCCGCACGCCCGTGATGTCTGCGGGCGGGTTTTCCCGCAGGGACTTCATCAGCTCCGCCATGTCCTTCAAACCGTCCAAGCCCGGCATCACCAGGTTATAGGTCTTCTCGGCGTACTGCCCGTATTTCTCATACAGCTTTTCCAGCGCGTCAAACAGCGTCATTCCCTGGGCGGCGTACCACGCGGCCATCTCGGTGAGCAGCATGGAGGCAGTGACGGCATCCTTGTCCCGGACATAATCGCCCAGCATGTAGCCGTAAGACTCCTCATAGGAGAAAATGACCTTCCCCTCGCCGCTGGATTCCAGAGCGTTCTTCTTCTCCGCCATGAATTTGAAGCCGGTAAAGGTGTCAAAGCACTTTACTCCGTTGAACTCCGCCACCTTCCGGGCCATCTCCGTGGTGACGATGGTCTTCAGCGCCACGGGCCGTTCCGGCAGCCGTCCGGCCCGCCTCATGGCTCCGATCAGGTAATCCAGCAGCAGTACGCCGGTCTGGTTGCCGGTGACGGGACGGAACCCGCCGCTCCTGTCGCGGACCATGATTCCAACGCGGTCGCTGTCGGGGTCAGTCCCTACAATGAAATCCACGTCGTTAGCCTTAGCCAAGTCGATGGCCAGATAAAACCCATCGGGATTTTCCGGGTTGGGAGAGACCACGGTGGGGAAGTTGCCGTCAATGACCATCTGCTTCGGCTCACAGAGGATGTGCTTCACGCCCAGTGCCCGCAGGGCCTCCGGCACCAGCTTATAGCCGCAGCCGTGGAACGGGGTGTACACCAGCTTGAAGGTGTCCGCCACCTTGGCGACGCTCTCTTTATCGTTGATCATGGCGGTGACCTGTGCCATAAACTTCCGATCCGTCTCCTCACCCATCACGGTGACAAGGCCGGATTTCAGCGCGTCCTCCCACGCCATGGTCTTCACGCCGCCGAAGATGTCGATCTCCTCCATCTTCTTGGCGATGGCCGCAGCATGATGGGGCGGCAGCTGTGCGCCGTCCTCCCAGTAGACCTTGTAGCCGTTGTACTCCTTGGGGTTATGGCTGGCGGTGACGTTGATGCCCGCGATACAGCCATACTCCCGCACGGCGAAGCTCAGCTCCGGCGTTGGGCGGAGAGACTCAAAGATGCGGACGGAAACGCCGTTGGCCACGCAGACGCCAGCGGCTTCCCGGGCAAACTCAAAAGAGTGGTTACGGCAGTCCATGCAGATGGCGACGCCGCGCGACGCCGCGTTACCGCCCTCCTCCAAAATCACCTCGGCAAAGGCCTGGGTGGCGTGGCGGATCACATGGACATTCATATTGTGCAGACCCACGGCCATAATGCCCCGGAGTCCCGCGGTGCCAAACTCCAGAGGGCCGTAGAACCGCGCCTCGATCGCCTTGGGATCATCCTTCAGCGCAGACAGCTCGTCTTTCTCCGCCTGGGACAGAGCGGGACTTTTGATCCACTTTTCATACTCCTGCATGAAATCCATGGGATTCCCCTCCTTTTATTCTTCATCGCCCGACTGGGCGGGATGGTCCAGAATCGCTTTGGCGTCTTCCAGCATGGACTGGGGAACGTAGATATCCACACCCCGTCCGGCAAAGCCAAAAATGACCTTGCCCAGTGAGCCGGATTTGAACGCGGGAATACCGCAGCCGCTCAGCATGGACAGCAGCACATCCGCGCCGCCCCCCAGCTCTGACTGCGCCGCGATCAGCAGCGCAGCCTGCTGGGGCTGGCCGTCCGGCCCGGTAGGCCAGTGCTCCGGCAGGTCGCCGCGGCGGAAACCCCAGTTAGTCTCCTCTTTCATTCGGTTTCTCCTTCTCTTAGAAATTTACAAAACTCATTTGAATATTTGAGCAGATTCATTGAAATTTCATTTGTGATACCGGCTCCCTGCCTGAATCTGATACGCCCGGTAAATTTGCTCCAGCAGCATCACCCGCGCCAAATGGTGTGGGAAAGTCATGGGGGACATGGATAATCGCAGATCTGCCCGGGCCTTCAGGGACGGGTGCAGCCCCACGCTGCCGCCGATCAGAAAGGTGAGTTGGGACGCGCCGGAGACGGCGAATCCGTTCAGCGCCTCTGCAAGAGCCGTGGAGCTGAACTCCGTACCCTCAATGCACAGCGCAATCAGAGCGCCGGATTTGGGGAGCTTCGCCTCCATCCTGCCGGCCTCCTCCAATAGAGCCTGTTCAATCTCTGCGGGAGAGGGCGTTTCGCTTAGCCGCGCCTCCGGCAGCTCCATAATTTCGATCTTGCAGAATCGGGACAGCCGCTTTACATACTCCGCCGCGGCGTCCGCGTAAAACTTCTCTTTCAGCTTTCCAACGCATAGGACGGTCACTTTTTGCATACGGCCTCCGATACTTTATGGCAGGGACCCACACAGTCTCTCGAAGCCACGGACAAATTCGGCCCTGTTTCCCCGGCCTCCGCCAGCGCGGCGGACACGGCGGAAAGGGCGGCATCCGGAGTGTTGTTGTCCTTACTCAGATGAGCGAGAACCACCTCCCGCGTCCCATCCCGGCAGGACTGAACTGCAAACCCCGCCGCGGCCTCGTTGCTCAGATGCCCTTCGTCGCTTAAAATGCGCTGCTTTAAAAAATAGGGATACGCCCCCGCGCGCAGCATGTCCACATCGTGGTTAGCCTCCAGTACCAGCAGCGGTACGCCGGAGAGAATATCCGCCGCCTCGTCGGTAACATATCCCGTGTCGGTCAGCAAACCGAACTCCCCGATACGGAACCCGGCGGAGCCCGGCGCGTCGTGCGAGGTGGGAAAAGGGTCCACGTCGCATCCGTCCACAGTAAACCTCTGGCCAAGAGCAAAGGGCGACAGGCGGCCTTCTATCCCGGCCAGCCGCCGCCGCAGGTCCCGACCCGCCGCCTCGCTGGCGAAAATGGGGCCGTCCCACTGCTTCAAAAGGGTTTGCAGCCCCGCGATGTGGTCGGTGTGCGTATGTGTGATGAGGATTCCGGACAGGTCCTCCAGTGACCGGCCCAGCTCCCGCAGAGCGGCGGTAATGCGGCGGCAGGAAATACCCGCATCCACCAAAAGGCAGACGCCGTCCTGTTCCAGTAAAGCGGCGTTGCCCGAGGAGCCGCTGGCCAGCGTATGTAAAATCGTCAAAAACAAGTCCCCCGTGCGTTAGAATCTGCGTTAAATGGCGGTCTGCGGTTTATGTGCCGCTGATGAAAAAATGCGTCCGTGATGGAGACGGTCGACGAAAGTCGGCGACCTCCATCGCGGACGCGGATCTTGATTGCCGAACAAAGTCTGTGCGCCCATTCCCTCTGATGAAGCCAAAAGGGCGGTTTCGACTGAAACGGTCCTGTTTTAGCCGATGTGCGCTTCCAGCTGATCGTTTTCGCCCGGGTCTTCCAGCACCCGGATACTGGCTCCCAGCGCCCGGAGCTTGTCCACAATTCGCTCGTAGCCCCGCTCGATATACTGCACACAGCTGATCTCGGATTCGCCTTTTGCGGCCAGCGCCGCGATGACCAACGCCGCACCCGCCCGCAGATCGCAGGCCTGAATGGGCGCTCCGGTGAGATGGTCCACGCCCTGCACCACCGCGGTCTTATCGTCCACCTGAATGCTGGCTCCCATGCGCTTGAGCTCATCCACATACCGGTAGCGGTTATTCCATACGCTCTCCGTCACCAGCGACGTACCCTCCGCGAGAGAGAGAACCGTGGTCATTTGGGGCTGCATATCCGTGGGGAAACCAGGATAGGGCATGGTCTTCACATTGGTCTTGTGCAGCGGCTCGCTGCGCCGGACCAGAAGCGTGTCCTCCCGCTCCTCCACCTCCACGCCGCACTCCTGCAGCTTGGCGGTGATACAATCCATATGCTTGGGAATAATATTTTTGATCAGGATCTGCCCGC
Organism: Bacillota bacterium; assembly: GCA_023395775.1. GTDB lineage: Bacteria > Bacillota > Clostridia > Oscillospirales > Oscillospiraceae > Oscillibacter. Next base: position 3,243 of record JAEWYA010000186.1, on the reverse strand, counting down.
CGGTGGCGGCCACCGCCGCCATGTAGGTGCCAGCTTCAATCTGGTCCGGAATAATCGCGTAGCTTCCGCCCCGGAGGCGGGAAACGCCCTGAATTTTGATGGTATCGGTGCCCGCTCCCCGGACATTGGCTCCCATGGAGTTGAGGAAGTTGGCCAGATCCACGATATGCGGCTCCTTGGCCGCATTTTCAATCACTGTGCTGCCCTCCGCCAAAACGGCGGCCATCATAATGTTCATTGTTGCGCCAACGGAGACCACGTCCAAATAGATGTTGGCTCCGTGAAGCCTGGGCTGTTCACAGGAAGCGTGAATAAAGCCGCCCTCCACCACCACATCGGCCCCAAGAGCCTTGAAACCCTTAATGTGCTGGTCAATGGGGCGGACGCCGAAATTGCATCCGCCGGGCATGGCCACCTCAGCTCTTGCGAAACGGCCCAGCAGCGCGCCGATCAGATAATAGGACGCACGGATGCGCCGCGCCATCTCATAAGAAGTGCGGGTGGAGCGAATATGCGTGCAGTTGATCTCCACCGTGTGGGGGTTGATGGAGCGGACAGACGCTCCCAATTCATCCAAAATGGTAAAAAACAAATGCACATCAGAAATCTGGGGAATATTCTCGATGCGGCAAACTCCGTCCACCAAAAGCGCGGCTGGGAGAATCGCCACGGCCGCGTTTTTCGCGCCGCTGATCTCCACTTCGCCAAACAGGGGCTTACCGCCCTGTATCACATATTTTGTCAAACCAAAAACCCTCTCTTTTAAGGCAGACCGCCTGCTCTCATTGTACCCTTTGACGGAACTTCCATACAAGAAAACAGGAGATCGAAACAGTCCAGCTTTTACCGCTTTGTGCGGCATATTTTAACAATTCTACGCGCTGTCTACATTGCATCATGTCCCGGTGTGTCGGACAGGCGGCGCCGTGACAGATTGAGACACCACAGGCATAGTCAGCATAGCACATCTTACCACACATTGCAAGAAACGCAATCAAAACTTTCGGGAAAGGCAAAAGAAATTTGTACTTAAAAAAAGATAAAATAAAATATGCAGCTGCTTTTTAATCTCAGCCGTCTAAGGAGTCCATTCGGCCGCCCAAATCTACGCATGCGTGACCGCACCGGTGGAGCAATTCACATAATAATCGACTGTATCCGTGACCACACACCAGGTAGGCGTCAGCGTCAGGGCGGAGGCGGTGTTCTGAAGCTCATAGCAGGGATAAAGTCCAGTGACGGCGCTGACCACCGCGCCGGAGGTTCGCCGTGCCTCCAGAAAGGTGGTCAGAGCAGTGGAGGCGGTGAGGAGATTGTCACTTTGGGATACGGTGGGACCGGAGGGCAGAAACGTACCACTGACTGAATGAAGAACATTGTTTTCCGCCAGAAACGTGACGGAACAGTCCTCCACGGGATAGCCCTGACAAAGCTGCCGCACGGTAACTGTGCCGCTGCCGGAGGCATCAAACCACTCGTCGGGAAATTCACAGCCATGATTTCGGCAGAACTGCTGCCCCAATGCGGAGGGGTTTTTCCCCAGCTCTCCTGTGATCTCAAAAGCGCCGGAGGCGCGAAATACTGCCCGCCCCAGGTCGGAGGTATAGGTGAGGATGCCGCCGCCCTCGTCGGCGGCAGTCAGTTCACTCCCCAAAAAGGCTGCGGCCACGGCCCTTTCCGCCGCAGTATCCCGCTCCAGAGTCAATGCCGCAGGAGGCGGGTCAAAGGAGACGGAAGCTTCGCTGAGCGTCACACCCTCATCGGCAAAAAGCTTCACCAGCTCCTCCGTGGCCTGACGCTGGGAGGCGACCTGTTGAGCCTGCCGCATTCCCAGGGTTCCAAGAAGAAACGCGTTCACCAGTATGAGGGTGAGAATGATGATATTTTTCAGCCGGTACGTCTCCATTGCGCGCGTTCCCCCCTGCTCTCTTTACTCCACCAGCCACTGTGCGGCGGCAGTGCTTCCGCTGTCCACATAGTAGACGGCAAGTTCCTTCCCCGGATAACTGCGGGCAATGGACAGCGCCTGTGCCAAGGGCAGCAGCGCTCCCGCGCGCTCCCCCGCTATGTACTGCCGCAGCCGCGCAGACAATCGGGTAACGGCCGAGCCCTCCAGTGTGACCTCCGCGGCGATTCCGCCGTCCGTAAACCGGATAGGAAGTCCGTTGTACTGATAGCCAAAGCGCAGCGTCGTCGAAACCCCGTCGGACTGGTAATACTGCAGGAAGAGTTCGGCACCGCTTTGGCCGGGGAGCAGCTGGGACAGCAGCTGATAAACCCCCACCACGGTCTCCGCCTCCGTGGGGGTCTCGCCCGCGGAGGCAATGCTCAGCGTCCCGCTGCTGCCCTGATAGGAGACTTCGCCGTCGGAGCGGATGCTCAGGGTCCGGTCTCCCTCCACCACCACTTCGGCGCCGGAGGACTCCGAATATCGGGAATTGGTGTGGGGGTTGAAGGACAGCGCCAGCATCAGCGCGCTGGAATCGGTGATGGCGCTGGATACGCTCAGATTCGGCGGAGATTCGAGCTGATCGGAAAACAGGGAGAACGGGGCCAGATGGCTGTAATTCTCCGGCTGGTCAAAGGCAAACCATGCGCTTCCCAGCTGGTACTCCGCCACCACCTCCCTGAGGCTTTCAGCCGTGAGAGCAGTGGGACAGACAAAGCAGGCGCTGCCGCCGTCCCACAGAAAGAGCCGGACTGTGCTCCCCTCGGCCTGAAGCAGCACACGGCGGGCGGAGAGGTCTCCGTCATTCCAGCCGGCCCCCACCAGTCCCGCCAGAAGGGGCAGAGGCAGCGCACTGTCAAAATCATAGTAAACGGAGCCGCCGTAATCCGCGCTGACGCGCAGCGCGGAGCGAAAATCATCCTCGCCGCAGCTCTTCATGTCCCCGGCGGAGCCCAGCGCCTCCATCAAAAGATTTCCCGGCTGCGCAAAGTCCTCGCTCCCGGTGACCAAAGACAGATCGGCCCAGCGGCCGTAAGCCCCGGTGACGGCGACGCGCACCGGTACGGCGAGGTCGGTCAGACCGGAGACGCCCTGCGTTTTCTGGACGGAGCCGGAGGAAAACAAGCCGGAGAGATACCCTTCGCCGGTGCGGAGGTTATAGAGCTGCGTCTGGACAAACAGCGTCACAGCGGACGCGGTCAGCAGGACGATGGCAATATTCTGCAGCAGGTTCCGCCGCCTTTTTGCTCGCTGTTCCATGGCCGCGCTCCCTTCCTCCCTCATGGCGTCACGCC
>JAEWYA010000165.1 GCA_023395775.1 Bacillota bacterium | reverse complement strand
GGGCAGTATTGAACCTCGCCGGACTGCACCTTGTCCACCAGCGCCCTCAGCTCACTCTCGTCGCTGTCCCAGCCCGCCTTGATGGCGGCCTTGCAGGCGATGGTGTGCAGCAGGTTCTGTCGCTTTTCTGTGGGACTGCGGCCGGTGCGCAGATTCTCCGCCAGCTCCTCCAGCGTGGCGGCAATGTCCGACGCGTCCAAATCCGCCGGGACCTCCCGCACCAGCACCGCTCCGTCCCCAAAATCCTCGCAGGCAAAGCCCAGAGAGTCCAGCAGGGGCAGATTTTCCAGCAGCAGGGCGCAATCCTCCCTTGAGAGCTCCGCCGCCTCGGGGCGCAGCAGCGTCTGCCGCATGGGCGGCTGGGAGTCGGCCATCAGGCGGTCGAAGTTGACCCGCTCGTGGGCGGCGTGCTTGTCGATGAGCCACACGTTCTGGTCCTCGTCCTCACAGACGATATAGGTCCGCAGCACCTCTCCCGCGATGCGCCAGGGGGCCGCGCGGCCCGTCTCCGTCACCCGCTCCCCCGGCAGAGCCAGGGACGCTTGCTCCATAGGGATGGCCGGTACAAAGGGCTTTTCCACCGGGAGCGGCGTCTCCGCAGCCTTTGGCGCTGGAGTTTCCTCCGCCGGGACTCCCGTTTCGGTAGGGCGCTGGGACTCCGGCTCCGGTGTCCGGGGCGTCTCCCTAAAATCAACTATAGGTGTAGGGACTTGTATCGTATGGGACGGCGCGTACGCAAACGTCTGCCGTACGCTGTCCGCCACCCGCGCGGCGGCGGTCTGTTCCGCATTCCATCCCGTGGGGGCGGCAGGCTCTGCCGCCGGTTTCCAGGCCGGAACAGCGGAGCGGGACGCAGGCCTCCAGTCCGTCCGGGACTTTCCTCCATCGGTCTGCGCGTGCTGGCGGAAGGTCTTGGCATCCATGGTCTGATAAAAGTCCTGCCGGGGATTGTTCACCGTCTCCGGCTTCGGCGCCTCCGCCTGCGGCAGGCCGTCTGCGGCCAAACTGTCCAGCACGGTGTGGTACACCGCATCGAACACCTCCCGCTCCCGGGCAAACTTCACCGTGGTCTTAGCCGGATGGACATTCACGTCCACCGCCGTCACCGGGAGATCGAGCTTCAGCACACAGCCGGGAAATTTGCCCTTCATCAGCTGGTTGCGGTAGCCCTCCTCCAGGGCCGCGGTCAGAAGCTGGGACTTAATAAACCGTCCGTTGACAAAAAATATCTGCATTCCCCGGGAACCCCGGCCACAGAGGGGCTTTGTCACAAAGCCGGAAGCGCCCACCTCGCCGCCCCGTCCCTCTACCAGGGTCAGCGTCCGGGCAAAGTCCCGGCCCAGCGCCGCGTAGACCGCAGACTCCAGCTTCCCGTCGCCGGGGGTATGGAGGGCCTCCACACCGTCTTTGATCAATTTGAAGGAGATCTCAGGATGGCTCAGAGCCAGATGCTGCATGAGCCCGTTCACCGCCGCCGTCTCCGCGCTGTCTTTCTTCATGAACTTGAGCCGGGCGGGCGTGTTGTAAAAAAGGTCCCGGACGCAGATGGTGGTCCCCTCCGGTACCCCCGCCGCCTGCACGTCCTCCGGTATGCCGCCCTCCAGATGAAGGGACGCCCCCGTCTGACCCAGGCGGCAGGTGGAGATGTCCACCCGGCTGACCGCGGCAATGGCCGCCAGCGCTTCGCCTCGAAAGCCCAGCGTCCCGATCTTTCCCAGATCCTCCGCGCAGCGCAGCTTGCTGGTTGCGTGGCGCAAAAACGCGGTGGGCAGTTCCTCGGGCGCGATGCCGCAGCCGTCGTCCGTCACGCGGATGAGGCGCATCCCGCCGTTTTGAATCTCCACCGCCACAGCGGACGCGCCGGCGTCCACGGCGTTTTCCACCAGCTCCTTGACGACGCTGGCAGGCCGCTCCACCACCTCGCCGGCGGCAATCAAATCGGCCACGTGGGAATCCAGTTGTTGAATGTGGGGCATGATCATATGGATCGCCTTTCTAAATTCTGCTCAAAAATGCAGCGCCAGTACGCTGAGGGCATTGGCCGCCGCGTGAAGTCCGATGGAGGTCCACAGTGTTCCCGAGTGGTCGTAGGCCCAGGCCAGCACCACTCCCGGCACCAGATACTGGACCATCAGCCAGAAATAGGTGACGTCGTGGCTCCCCCAGGCGTACTGCCAGACATGGAGGAACGCAAATAAAAGACAGCTGACAAGATACGCCACCGCCCGGCTGCGGCCCCGCAGGCCGCCAAAAACAAGGCCCCGGAACAGCACTTCCTCCACAAACGGGGCCAGCAAGAGCACGATAATGAGCGTGGTACGGGGCGCGGCATCAATCTGGGCGCTTATGGACACGTCGTTCAGGTTCGTTTGATTGTCCATCAGCGCATGGGTCAGGCGGTATGCCAGTTCATTGAGGCCGTACAGCGCGACGAGGCCCGCGCCCAGGGTCTTCGCGGCCGAAAGCAGGTTGTCCGCCAGGTTTTTGGACGTACGGGCCAGCAAACCGTGAAAAATAATGACGGTGACGGCGAAAATCACATAGTAGTAGATCGTGTTTTGCAGCCCGCTACTGATATTCACATCCAGAAGGACGCTGATGAGCCGGAACAGCGGGTCCGTGGCAAAGGGAAGGACCAGAAGGTAGATTACAAAAAAAATCGTGCCGCCGACCAGCTCGCCGGAGGAAAGGTACGCGCTCGTTCGCTGCTTTGCCATGCTCTTTCTCCTTTTCTTTTCCCGCGCCGGTCTTGTTCAGGACAGCTTCTGTTTCAGTTCATAAAGCAGACCCATCGCCTCAATGGGCGTCAGCGTGTCCGGCTGGCACCGCCGCAGCGCATCC
>JAEWYA010000127.1 GCA_023395775.1 Bacillota bacterium | reverse complement strand
GGATACCGGGGAGAAAATTTCCCTTCCCCTTGAGGGGCTGGAGACGGCAGTGAAGAATCTGTTGGACGAGATCCACGACAACATGTACGCCATGGCCCTGAAAAACCGGGAGGACAACACCTTTGACATCAAGTCTCCCGCCGAGGCAAAGGCGATTGCTGAAGGCAAGGGCGGTTTCCTCCGCTCCAAGTGGTGCGGCTCGCTGGAGTGCGAGATGGCCATGAAGGAGCAGGCGGGCGTTTCTTCCCGCTGTATGCCTTTGACCCAGTCCGGGACGGAGGGCGTGTGTCCCGTATGCGGCAAGCCCTGCAAAACCGACATCTACTGGGGCGTGGCATATTAACGGGGAAAGGCATCCCACCGGTCCGGTCGGATGATATGGAACGGAAAGCCCCCTGAATTGTAGTTGATCAAATTGTCCATTTTTGTTTTCCCATAATAAAAGCCCCCTGATGTAGCTTTTTTCCTACATCAGGGGGCTTTTTATTGTCCGTCCTTTATTATCTGTTCGCAGGACTTGGGAAATGCAGCAGACTTACATGCTCCCAGTATTATTTGAACCGTTACTCATATCCATGCCATTATTGAGCTGTGGAGCAGCGTTTTGCATCTGCATGGACGTACCCTGCGCGCGATTCAGATGCATTTGAAACATCTGGTACTCACCCTGAGCCATGTTCGAAAAAATGTTGCTGATGTCCTGAAAATGTTGGGCAAGCTGCGTATCGTACATCACATTCTGCTGGTGCATCTTGGCCATCATGATCTGCATCTGGTCCATATTCATTGCCATTCTATGTTACCTCCTACTATTGTGGTCGCCTCATTTTACGTAGGATTGATCGGCAACGTTCCGAACCCCGAGACGCATGAAGCCCAGCAGTAAGTACGAAGGTATGGCCAGAATGAAACGGAAGATCCATACAAGCTTATATGATGATATTGCCGCGGTCTAAATGATTAATATTTTAAAGTCAGGGCGGATTACTCCGCCAAGTGGAGAATGGCGGTCATTTCCTCAGGGCCGATCTTCACGAAATTGCCAAAGGGGAAGCCACCGGGTTTTTCCGCCCGGTGAGCCGTCATGCCCGGGATGTCCGCCGCGCTGGCGCCCACCTCCGACAAAGTGGCGGGCATTCCGATGGACCTTAAAAACGCCCGGAACCGGGCAATGCCCGCATTCGCGGTGATCTCCGGGTGGGCAAAGTCCATGTCGCAGTCCCATACCCGGACGGCGAACTGAGCAAACCGGTTCACGTCGTGGGGCAGAACATACTCCATCCACGCGGGCATGACCACCGCCAGACCCGCGCCGTGGGCGCAGTCATAGAACGCGGAGAGCTCATGCTCGATCTGGTGACTGGCCCAGTCCTGAACCCGGCCCACGCCGCAGGAGTTGTTGTGAGCCAGCATTCCCGCCCACATGAGGTCCGCCCGGGCGGCGTAATTACCGGGCTCCTCCAGTGCTTTCGGCACGGCGGAGACAATGGTTTTCATCAGAGCTTCGCACAGCCGGTCCGTGACATCCACATCCGGCGTGTTGGTGAAATACCGCTCGCAGATGTGGGCAATCATGTCTGTCGCTCCGCTGGCTGTCTGATAGGCGGGCAGGGAACAGGTGAGCCGGGGGTCCAGCACCGCGAATTTCGGACGGATCAGGTCCGACTTCGGGCAGCCCCATTTCAGATTGCCCTCTTCCAGTGTGATGACGCAGCTGTCGGACCCCTCGGAGCCCGCCGCCGCGATGGTCAGCACCACGCCCACTGGAAGAACGTCGGCAATGGGGGTTTTCCCGGAAAAGAAATCCCAGAAGTCGCCGTCGTAGCCCGTACCCATGGCGATGGCCTTCGCCGTGTCGATCACGGAGCCGCCGCCCAGGGCCAGCAGAAAGTCCACGCCCACCTTCCGGCATAGCTCGATCCCCTCATAGACCTTCCCGCTGCGGGGGTTGGCCTGCACACCGGAAAGCTCGGCGAAGGAGACGCCCGCCGCTTCCAAGGAGGCGGTCACGGCGTCATAGGCCCCGTTCTGCTTCACCGATCCGCCGCCGGTAACCAACAGGGCCTTTGTGCCGCCGAACTGCCGCACCAGCTCCCCGGTGCGGCGCTCCTCTCCGTCGCCGAAGGCGAACAAGGTGGGGGAGTAAAAAGTAAAGTTATCCATTTTAATATCCCCGCTTCAGATCCACCAGGTGGTCCAGGGGCTTGCCCTCGGCGTATTTCTCCAGATCTTCGCAGAACATGGAGACTGTTTTGTCGCAGGTGTAGCCCAGAGTCATGTTGCCCGCCACATGAGGCGTCAGCAGCAGGTTTTTGGTATTCCACAGGGGGTGGTCCACCGGCAGAGGCTCCGGCACCATCACGTCCAGTGCCGCCCCGGCCAGCATGCCGGAGTTCAGCGCCTCCATCAGAGCCTCCTGGTCGATGGCGGTGCCCCGGCCCACGTTTACCAGAATGGACGAGGGGGACAGCCGCGCGATGCGCTCTTTGGTCATGATTCCGATGGTCTCCGGCGTGGAGGGCAGAGACATGATAAGAATATCGGTCTCCGGAAGGACGCTGTCCAGCTCCATCATGGGGACGACCCGGTCATACACATCGTCGGGGACCCGCCCGCTGCGGTTTACGCCGGTGATGGTCGCGGGGCAAAGGGCCCGGGCCCGCTTTGCAAAGGTGGTGCCGATGTCGCCGGTACCCAGCAGCGTCAGGCGGCTGCCCTGAATGGAGCGGATAGGAAGATCATTGGTCCAGCCGTGACTTTGAACGATCTTCGTATAGTCCGGCATTTTCCGCTGAAGCATCAGCGTCACCATCAGAATGTGCTCCGAGATGGTCACGCCGTAAGCCCCGGAGGAATTGGTGAGCATCACGCCTTCCGGGAACCGGAACGGCGGCTGATAGGGGTCCACGCCCGCGTAGGAGCAGCAATACCATTTCAGATTGGGCGCCTCACTCAAAAGTGACCGCCAGTGTCCGAACAACACCTCGCAGTCGGTCATGTGCCCGGCGGCATCCTCCTTGGTCTGATAGTAGCGGACGGAAAACCCATGTTTTTCCGCCGCGGCGTTGATCTGCTTTTTGTGGGCCTCGGTGATGAATTCATTCACGACGCAAACAGTACGGCTCATTTTAATTCCTCCTGTATTTTTAAGATGGATGTTGCAGCATTTGTATGATTTCTTCGGCGCACCGCATGCCGTCCGCCGCGGCGGAGAGGATGCCTCCGGCATACCCGGCCCCCTCGCCGCAGGGGTACAGGCCCCGGAGCGCGCTCTGTCCCGATTCGTCGCGGGGGATGCGGATGGGGGACGAGCTGCGGCTCTCCACCGCCGTCAAAACAGCGTCCGGTGCGGCGTAGCCCCGGAGCTTTTGGTCAAGAACCGGCAGCGCCTGAGCCAGCGTGTCGCATACAAAGCCCGGCAGACATTCCCGCAGGTTTGTCCATTTTACGCCGGGGCGATAAGAGGGCGTTACCCTTCCGGGACCGGTTGACGGACGGTTTTCAAGAAAGTCCCCCACCCTCTGGGCTGGGGCACAGTAACCGCCGCCGCCCAGACGGAACGCGGCGTCCTCAAGCTTTCGCTGAAACTCCACGCCCGCCAGAGGGCCATCTCCGCCGAAATCCTCCGGCGTCACATTGACCAAAAAGCCGCCGTTGATGTTCCTCCCGTCCCGGGCGAAACGGCTCATGCCGTTGGTGACCACCCGATTTTCCTCCGACGCGGCGGCCACCACCTCGCCCCCAGGGCAGACACAGAAGGAATAGGCCGCCCGATCGTTGGGCAGATGGCAGGAGAGCTTATAGGTGGAGACGGGCAGACCGGGGTGGCCTGCGTATTTTTTATATTGTACCGCATCCATGTCCGCCTGTAAATGCTCAATGCGCACACCCACGGCAAAGGGCTTCGCCTCCATGGGGACCTTTGCTTCTTGGAGCATTTCAAAAGTGTCCCGGGCGGAGTGCCCCACAGCCAGAACAAGATGGCGGCAGGGAAGCGCGTATGTGCCCTCCGGCCCCTCCACAGTAATTCCGGCGAGACCGCCGTTTTCTGTTCGGAGTCCCGTGAGCCGGGACTCAAACCGGATGTCCGTCCCCAGACTCAGTAGCTCCTTGCGCAGGTTTTTCAGCGAAATGTGAAGCATGTCCGTTCCCACATGGGGCTTTGCGGCGATCAAAATGTCCTCCGGCGCGCCGCACGCGACCAGCTCCTCCAGAATTAAGCGATGACGGGGGTCCTTGGTGCCGGTATTCAGCTTTCCGTCGGAGAACGCGCCCGCGCCGCCCTCTCCAAACTGGACGTTGGACTGAACATCCAACTCTCCGGTCTGCCAGAACC
>JAEWYA010000052.1 GCA_023395775.1 Bacillota bacterium | reverse complement strand
AGCTCTATGTAAAGCCCGTTCTGGCCGCGCTGGATGCCGCGGAGATCCATGGCGTCAGTCACATCACCGGCGGCGGGTTTTTTGAAAATGTTCCCCGGTCGATTCCCGACGGCTTGTGTGCAAAAATTGAGAAAGCCACTTTGAAAACGCCCCCCATTTTCAAAATGCTGGCCTCTATGGGCGGCGTTTCGGAGCGAGAGATGTTCAACACCTACAACATGGGCGTGGGCATGACGGTCATCGCCTCCAAGGAGACCGCCGGCCATGCGCTGGAGGCTCTCCGCGCCAACCGCTGCGCCGCCTATCCCATCGGTGAAATCGTCGCTGGGGAGGAAAAGGTATCTCTATGCTGAAGCGGATCGCCGTGCTGGTCTCCGGCGGCGGCACGAATCTGGAGGCTCTGCTGAGTGCGCAGGAGAGCGGACGCATTCCCCACGGGGAAATTGTCCTGGCGGTCTCCGGCACCACTGGGGCCTATGCCGTGGAGCGGGCGAAAAAGCACGGTGTCCCCGCCCTGACCCTGTCCCGAAAGGAGCTGGGTCAGGCAGGCTTTGAAGATGCCCTCGCCGCCTGTCTGAAGGAATACCGCGTCGATCTCATCGTCTTGGCGGGGTTTCTCTCCATCCTCTCCGCGAACTTTGTGGCCCAATGGCCGGAGCGGATTGTGAATATCCACCCCTCCCTCATCCCCGCGTTCTGCGGCAAGGGGTTTTACGGGCTCCAGGTCCACGAAGCGGCGCTCAGCCGCGGAGTCAAGCTCACCGGGGCCACAGTCCATCTGGTGAATGAAATTCCGGACGGCGGTCGCATCCTGCTGCAAAAGGCGGTGGAAATTCTGCCGGACGACACGCCGGAAATCCTTCAGCGCCGGGTGATGGAGCAGGCCGAATGGGAACTGCTTCCCCGGGCGGTGGAGACTTTGTGCGAACAACTCAGTCAGGAGTAAAGGAGAGGCATATGAACGAACTGGAACTGAAATACGGCTGCAACCCCAATCAGAAACCGTCCCGTATTTTCATGCAGGACGGCGGCGGCCTGCCCATCGCCGTTCTGAACGGCAAACCGGGCTACATCAATTTTCTGGACGCGCTGAACTCCTGGCAGCTGGTGAAGGAGCTGAAAGCCGCCACCCATCTTCCCTCCGCCGCCAGCTTCAAGCATGTCTCTCCCGCCGGCGCCGCCGTGGGAAAGCCCCTGAGCACGGTTGAAAAGCAGATGTACTTCGTGGATAGCGGCGCGGAGCTCTCGCCCCTTGCCTGCGCCTATATCCGTGCCCGGGGCGCCGACCGGCTCAGCTCCTACGGCGACTGGGCGGCATTGTCCGACGTGTGCGACACCGCCACCGCCGCCTATCTCAAACCGGAGGTGTCCGACGGCGTCATTGCCCCGGGCTACACCGCCGAGGCGCTGGAAATTTTGAAGGCGAAGAAGAAGGGCAATTACAACATCGTCCAGATCGACCCGGCCTATATTCCCGCCCCCACGGAGCGGAAGGACGTGTTCGGTGTCACCTTTGAGCAGGGTCGGAATGAGTTCCGAATTGACGAGACCCTGCTCCGCAACATTGTCACGGAAAACAAAGACCTGCCGGAAAGCGCCAAGACCGATATGCTGCTGGCGCTTATCACGCTGAAATACACCCAGTCCAACTCCGTGTGCTACGTGAAGGGCGGGCAAGCCATCGGCATCGGCGCGGGCCAGCAAAGCCGCATCCACTGCACGCGTCTGGCCGGAACCAAGGCGGATCACTGGGCGCTTCGGCAGCATCCAAAGGTCTTGGCTCTGCCCTTTGCGGAGGGCATCCGCCGCCCCGACCGGGACAACGCCATTGACATTTACCTCTCCGACGAATACGAGGACCTTTTGGCCGACGGCGTGTGGCAGGACACATTCAAAACGCAGCCCGAGCCGCTGACGGCAGCGGAGAAAAAAGAGTGGATCGCGGCTCAGTCCGGCGTCACCTGCGGATCTGACGCGTTTTTCCCCTTTGGGGACAACGTGGAGCGGGCGCACAAGTCCGGCGTGCAGTTTATCGCGGAACCGGGCGGCTCCATCCGAGACGACCATGTGATCGCCACCGCCGACAAGTACGGCATGACGATGTGCTTTACAGGCATGCGGCTGTTCCACCACTAAGTCATCGCAAAGTCCGCTCCATCCGTTTCCGCCTTTCGGCGAAAACTGCTTTCGCTCCCTTGCTCTTCCTCTTCCTCCGCAAACGCTTCACTTACTTTGCGTCGGAGACAAGACGGGGATGCGTTTGGCGCAAAGTCCGCTCCATTTGAGTTACTCAGCAAATTTCCACATGAGGAGGACCTTATGAACATTTTGGTCATCGGCAGCGGCGGCCGCGAACACGCCATCATTAAAAAGCTGAAAGAAAACCCACGCGTTTCCACGGTCTATGCGCTGCCGGGAAACGGCGGCATCGCCGCCGACGCTGAGTGCGTGGACATTGGCGCCAAGGATATTTCCGCCATTGTGAACTTTGCCAAAAGTCACACGGTCGATTTTGCCGTGGTGGCTCCGGACGACCCCCTGGCTCTGGGGTGCGTGGACCGGCTCCACGAGGCGGGCATTCCCTGCTTCGGGCCGGATGCAAAGGCCGCGCGGATTGAATCCAGCAAGGTCTTCTCCAAAAACCTCATGAAAAAATACAACATTCCCACAGCGGACTACGCTGTGTTCAATGACCCGAAAACGGCGTTGGAATATCTGAAGGCCGTCAAATACCCCACCGTGGTCAAGGCCGACGGCCTCGCTCTGGGCAAGGGCGTCCTCATTCCCCAAACCTACGCCGAGGCGGAATCGTCGGTAAAGGCCATCATGGAGGACAAGGTCTTCGGCGCATCCGGCAATGAAATCGTGATTGAGGAGTTTCTCACCGGGCCGGAGGTCAGCGTGCTGGCCTTTACCGACGGGACCGCCATCGCCCCCATGGTCTCCTCCATGGATCACAAGCGAGCGAGAGACGGCGATACCGGCCCCAACACCGGCGGCATGGGCGCCATTGCTCCCAATCCCTGCTACACGCCGGAAATTGCCGAGCTTTGCATGAAGACCATCTTCCAGCCCACCCTCGCCGCCATGCGGGCGGAGGGCTGCCCGTTCAAGGGCTGCCTTTACTTCGGGCTGATGCTCACCCCCGACGGCCCCAAGGTCATCGAATACAACTGCCGTTTCGGCGACCCGGAGACGCAGGTGGTGCTGCCCCTGTTGAAAACCGATCTGCTGACGGTGATGCAGGCGGTGGAAAACGAGACACTGGCGGAATTAAACGTGGAGTGGCGGTCCGGTGCGGCGGCCTGCGTGATTCTGGCCTCCGGCGGCTATCCGGGGCCCTACGAAAAGGGCAGGGTCATGACTCTGCCGGAGGCTCTGCCGTCCAACGTGACGCTTTACCACGCCGGGGACCGGCTTGAAAACGGCAGCCTGGTCACCTCCGGCGGACGGGTGCTGGGCGTTGCCGCCGCTGCGCCCACGCTGAAGGAGGCTCTGGCGGACGCCTATACCGCCGCCGAGGCCATCCGGTTTGAGAGCGCTTTCATGAGACACGACATCGGTCGGCGGGCGCTGGCCGTGATGGAGGAACAATAAATGGTACAACGCGTTTACGTGGAAAAAAAGGAGCCTCTCCGGCAAAGCGCCGCGGCGCTGCTGAACGAACTGAGGACCGTTTTGGGCATCTCCGCCCTGACGGGGCTGCGGCTTGTGAATCGCTACGACGCGGAGGGCCTCTCCCCGGAGGATTTCCGGCGGGCGGTGAACGCCGTATTCTCGGAACCCCAGGTGGACGACGTGTACGCCGCTCTCCCCGCGGGGGAAACCGTATTCGCCGTGGAGTCTCTCCCCGGTCAATTTGACCAGCGGGCGGACTCCGCCGCCCAGTGTATCCAGCTGCTCACCGGCAGCGAGCGCCCCATCGTTCGCACCGCCAAGGTCTACCTGCTCTCCGGGACGCTGACGCCGGAGGACACGGAAAAAATCAAGCAGTATGTCATCAACCCCGTGGAGGCCCGGGAGGCGTCGCTGGACGAAGCGGAAACGCTCTTGGTGGAACATCCCGTTCCCCCCGCCGTGGAGACTGTTGCCGGGTTCACAGGGCTGGACGAAGCGGGCCTCTCCGCTTTGCTTGACTCCATGGGGCTTGCCATGGATCTGGACGACCTAAAGTTTTTGCAGGCCCACTTCCGGGATACGGAGCACCGGGACCCTACCGTGACGGAGATTCGGGTGGTGGACACCTATTGGTCAGACCACTGCCGCCACACCACCTTCTCCACCCACATCGACAAGGTGGAGATTCTGGACCCGAGGGTGGAAGCGGCTTATGTTCGGTATCTCGCCGCCCGGGAAGAGGTCTACGGTGCGGAAAAGACAAAACTCCGCCCCCAGACGCTGATGGACATAGCCACCATCGGGGCAAAGGCGCTGAAAAAGCGGGGCATTTTGCAAAACCTTGACCAGAGCGAGGAGATCAACGCCTGTTCCATCCACGTTGCCGCCACGGTGGACGGCGAGGTTCAGGACTGGCTCTTGATGTTCAAAAACGAGACTCACAACCACCCCACGGAGATCGAGCCCTTCGGCGGCGCGGCCACCTGCATCGGCGGGTGCATCCGGGACCCTCTGTCCGGCCGGGCCTACGTATACCAAGCCATGCGGCTCACCGGCTGCGGCGACCCCCGCGCACCCCTGAGCGAGACCATCCCCGGAAAGCTCCCCCAGCGGAAGCTGGCCCAGACGGCGGCGGCGGGCTACTCCTCCTACGGCAACCAGATTGGCCTTGCCACCGGCCTTGTCAATGAGCTTTATCACCCCGGATACGTCGCTAAGCACTTGGAGGTAGGGGCCGTGGTGGGCGCAGCCCCCGCGAAGGACATAGTCCGGGAGCGCCCCGTCCCCGGCGACACGGTGATTTTGCTGGGCGGGCGCACGGGCCGGGACGGTATCGGCGGCGCCACCGGCGCGTCCAAAAGCCACAACCAAAAGTCCCTGACCACCATGGCCAGCGAGGTCCAGAAGGGCAATGCCCCGGAGGAACGGAAAATTCAGCGCCTGTTCCGGGACGGAGACGTGACCCGCCTCATCAAACGGTGCAACGACTTTGGCGCAGGCGGCGTCAGCGTTGCCATCGGGGAACTGGCGGACGGCCTTTCCATCGACCTTGACGCCGTGCGAAAGAAATACGAGGGTCTGGACGGCACAGAACTTGCCATTTCCGAATCCCAGGAGCGCATGGCGGTGGTGGTGGCCCCGGAGAATGCCGGAAAATTCATCGCCGCCGCGGAGAAAGAGAATCTAGAGGCGTATCAGGTGGCCGTGGTGACGGAGAGCCCGCGGATGGTCATGACCTGGCGGGGCCAGACCGTGGCGGACCTGAGCCGGGAGTTTCTCGATACCAACGGCGCTGTGAAGCACACCGCCCTGCATGTCGCACCCCAGGACCGATTAACCGCGCCGCCAAACGACGGCAAGTTCAGCCTTCGCTCTATTGCCGCCGACCTGAACACAGGCTTACAG
>JAEWYA010000050.1 GCA_023395775.1 Bacillota bacterium | reverse complement strand
GCGTCGGATTCGAAGGCGGCCAGATGCCTCTGGCACGCCGCATCCCCAAGCGCGGCTTCAACAACATTTTTGCAAAGCCCCTGGAGATTGTTAATCTCAGCGCGCTGAACGCTTTCGACGACGGCGAGACCGTCTCGGCGGAAGCACTGCTCAGCAAGGGCATCCTTTCCAAGTGCACCTATGGTTTCAAGGTGCTGGGCAACGGCAAAGTCACCAAGAAGGTGACGGTGCAGGCCTCTGCCTTCTCCGCGTCTGCCAAGGAGGCAATCGAGGCAGCCGGCGGAAAGGCCGAGGTGAAGTGACGTGATCCAAACGATTCGCAAAGCGTGGGGTATCCCCGAACTGCGGAAGAAGATCATTTTCACGTTGCTGATTTTGCTCATTTTCCGCATCGGTAACGCCATCACCGTCCCCTATGTGGATGTGGCAACGCTGTCCAACTACCTGAACAGCCAGTCCACCACAATTCTGGGGCTATATAACGTGATGAGCGGCGGCGCATTCGCCCAGGCCACGGTCTTCGCGTTGAGCATTCAGCCCTATATCAACAGCTCCATTATTATTCAGCTGCTGACTGTGGCCATTCCCGCTCTGGAGCGGTTGGCCAAGGACGGCGGCGAGGAAGGCCGGAAGAAGATCCAGTCCATTACCCGGTATGCCACCGTGGGCATTGCGATTATGCAGGCGTTTGGCTACTATATGCTCATGAAGCGCTACGGTATCCTGACCAACACCGGTATTTGGGCTGCGCTGGTCATTACGGTGTCCTTCATCGCGGGCTCCTCCTTTGTCATGTGGATGGGCGAACAGGTCACGGAATTCGGTATCGGCAACGGTATCTCCATCATCCTGTTCGCGGGTATTTTGTCCCGCGTTCCCAGCATGGTGTCCAACTTGGCCACCGGCGTGAACACCTGGTCCGGAATTCGGAGCGGGAGCCTCACGGAGGAGTCTCTGACTTCCGCCGGATATACGGCTGCTCAGGCACAGAATGTGCTGGCGGGGTCCCTTACCCCCTGGGGCGTGGCTCTGATCGTGATCGGCATCCTGGCTCTGATCGTGTTCATCGTCTTTATCAACGGCGCCGAGCGCCGCATCCCTGTCCAGTATGCCAAGCGGCAGGTGGGCCGGAAGAGGTACGGCGGTCAGAACTCCACTCTTCCCATGAAGGTGAATATGTCCGGCGTGCTGCCCATCATCTTCGCACAGTCCATCGCCTCCCTGCCGGCCACCGTTATGGCGTTTACCGGCGTGGGCGAAAAGGGAACGATCAGCTATGCGCTGTCTGAGTTCCTGGACACCAAGTCCGTCCTCTATATGGTGGTGTACTTCGTTCTGATCATCGGCTTCAGCTATTTCTATTCCACCATTCAGTTCAACCCTGTGGAGATTGCCAATAACCTGAAAAAGCAGGGTGGCTTTATTCCCGGCTTCCGTCCGGGCAAGCCCACTGTGGACTTCATCAGGAGAGTCTTGAGCAAGGTGACGCTGTTCGGCGCCATCTACCTGGGCATCGTGGCCATGTGCCCCCTGATTGCGGGCATGGTTCTCGGCAACAGGTCTCTGGGCATTGGCGGTACCTCGGTGATCATTATCGTGGGCGTCGCGCTGGAGACGGTGCAGGCGCTGGAATCCCAGATGCTGATGCGTCAGTATAAGGGCTTCCTGGAATAAGAGAGGCAAATTGGAATGAAACTGATCCTATTGGGCGCCCCCGGCGCCGGTAAAGGCACACAGGCCGAGATCCTGTGCAAAGAGTTTTCCATTCCCACAATTTCAACCGGCAACATTCTCCGCGCGGCCATTAAAAACGGCACCCCCACCGGCTTGAAGGCAAAATCCTTCATGGACGCGGGTAAGCTGGTCCCTGACGATGTCATTATCGGCGTCATCACGGACCGGCTGGCGGAGCCGGACTGTGCCAATGGCTACATTCTGGACGGAGTGCCCCGCACCATCGCCCAGGCGGAGGCTCTGGAGAAGGCTGGAATCAAATTTGACGATGTGGTCTCCATTGAGATCTCCGATCAGGAGATCGAGGAGCGCATGGCGGGCCGCCGGGTGTGCGAACACTGCGGAGCCAGCTATCATGTGGTCGCAGTCCCTCCCCAAAAAGAGGGTATTTGCGACAAGTGCGGCGGTAAATTGAGCCGTCGGCACGACGATGACCCCGAGGTGGTGGAACAGCGCCTGGAGGTCTATCACAAAGAGACAGAGCCGCTGAAGGACTTTTACAAGTCCCGGGGCGTTCTGAAGTCTGTGGAGAATCAGCCCACCGTGGCTGCTACCTCTCAGGCGATCCTCCACGCGTTAGGGAGATGAGGATATCATGATTATTCTCAAATCCACAGAGGAGATCAACTTGATGCGCCGAGCGGGAAAACTTACCGCGGCTGCCCGTGCTCTGGCAGGGGAATTGGTAAAGCCCGGCGTAACAACCCAGGAGATCAACGACGAAGTGGAGCGATTCATCCGTAAAGAACACGCGGTGCCGTCCTTCCTGCATTATCAGGGATATCCGGCGTCCGTCTGCATCAGCGTCAACGACGAGATCATTCACGGCATCCCCGGCAAGCGGGTGCTGCAGGAGGGTGATATCGTCAGCGTGGATGTGGGTGCGTACATCGGTGGGTTTCACGGCGACTGCGCGGCGACCTTTGCCTGCGGCAAGATATCTGCGGAGGCTCAGGATCTGATCGATGTGACCAGACAGAGCTTTTTCGAGGGTTTCAAGCAGGCAAAGGAGGGCAACCGCATCGGAGACATCTCCGCGGCGGTCCAGGCTTATGCAGAATCCCGCGGATACTTCATCGTGCGGGAATACGTCGGCCACGGCGTCGGCGCAGACAAGCACGAATCCCCGGAGGTCCCCAATTACGGCCACCCCGGTCGGGGCCCAAGACTCCTGCGGGGAATGACAATTGCGGTCGAACCCATGATAAACGCCGGGTCCGCTTCCATATATCAGATGAGCGACGGCTGGACGGTCCGCACAGCGGACGGGAAAAACGCCGCACATTATGAAAACACGATCCTGATTACCGACGGCGAGCCGGAAATTTTGACGGCCCCCGCGATTTGAGAGTGCACGTATGGAGATCGCAAAATCAAATATCGTACGATCGAATGCCGGCAGAGACCAGGGAAAGCTGTTCTGCGTGATGAGCGTGGAGGGAGAGTACCTGCTGCTGGCGGACGGAAAATCACGGAAGGTGGAGTTGCCTAAGCGCAAAAAGCGCAGACATGTGCTCTTTGTCGCCGATGACGACACCCGGCTTTCCGCAAAAATCAGAGGCGAAGAAAAAGTCACAAACAGTGAGCTTCGCAGAGCCCTCGCGGAGTATCGCGGGGAGGTTCATCCGGACCAGGAGGGATAAGGCTTGGCAAAATCCGATATGATTGAAGTAGAGGGCGTCGTGGTCGAATCTATGCCCAACACCACGTTTAAGGTGGACATCGGCAGTGGACACATGATCCTGGCGCATATCTCCGGGAAACTCAGAATGAATTTCATCAGGATCCTGCCTGGCGACAAGGTCACGGTGGAAATGTCCCCCTATGACCTGACCCGGGGCCGGATCACCTGGCGTACCAAGTAACAACAACACTGTCCGCGCCGCTTTGGGCGGCTGGGAACAAAAGCTGAAAGGAATGGTTAGACAATGAAGGTAAGACCGTCCGTGAAGCCCATGTGCGAAAAGTGTAAGGTCATTCGCCGCAAAGGCCGTGTCATGGTCATTTGCGAGAACCCCAAGCACAAGCAGAGACAGGGCTAATTAAATATGGAGGTGCTTTAAGAGTATGGCACGTATCGCCGGCATTGACCTGCCGAAGGATAAGCGGATCGAAATCGGACTGACTTATATCTACGGAATCGGCAGAAAGAGCGCCAAGGATATCCTGGCGCAGACGGGCATCAACCCCGACATCCGCGTGAAGGACCTGACGGACGCCGATGAGCAGAAGCTCCGCGACGCCATTGAGAGTTATTCCGTGGAAGGCGACCTGCGTCGCCAGACCGCGCTGGACATTAAGCGCCTGACGGAGATCGGCTGCTATCGCGGCATCCGTCACCGCAGAGGCCTGCCTGTCCGCGGACAGCGCAGCAAGACCAACGCACGTACTCGCAAGGGTCCCAAGAAGACCATTGCAAACAAGAAGAAGTAAGGAGGGAGAACGAAAATGGCAGCAGCTAAAACAGCGAATGCAGCCGGCGGAAAGAAAGTCGTCCGCCGCCGCCGCGAAAAGAAGAACATCGAGCGTGGCCAGGTCCATATCCGTTCTTCTTTCAACAACACCATGGTGACCGTCACCGATACGCAGGGCAATGCGCTCTCCTGGGCTTCCTCCGGCGGCCTCGGTTTCCGCGGAAGCAAGAAGTCCACGCCCTTTGCAGCGCAGACTGCGGCAGAGACCGCCGCCCGCGCCGCCATGGAGCACGGACTGAAGACCGTCGAGGTCTTCGTGAAGGGACCCGGTCAGGGCCGTGAGGCCGCTATCCGGGCACTGCAGGCCGTGGGTCTGGAAGTGACGATGATTAAGGACGTCACCCCCATCCCTCACAACGGCTGCCGTCCCCCGAAGCGTCGCCGTGTCTGATTTGAAGGAGGTAAAGCTTTATGGCTAAGAATATGCAGCCCATTGCCAAGCGCTGCAAGACTCTGGGCATTTCTCCTGCCGTGATGGGTTACGCCAAAAAGGACACCAAGCGTAATCCCGGCGGCCAGATGAGAAAGAAAAAGAGTGAGTACGCGACTCAGATGACCGAGAAGCAGAAGGTCAAGTTTATTTACGGAATCCTGGAAAAGCAGTTCCACAGCTACTATGAGACGGCTGTGGCGACCCCCGGCAAGACCGGTGACAACCTGCTGATTACCGTGGAGCGCCGTTTGGACAACGTGGTATACCGTATGGGTTTTGCCATGACTCGCCGTGAGGCCCGTCAGCTGGTGAGCCATGCGCACTTCACCGTCAATGGTCAGAAGGTCAACATCCCCTCTTACCTGGTCAAGGCCGGGGACGTGATCGAGGTTGCGGAATCCAGCCGCTCCTCCGTTGCGTTCAAGCGCCTGGTGGGTGAGAATGCGGTGATGTTCCTGCTGCCCGCGTGGTTGGAGCGTGAGAAGAACACCCTCAAGGGCACAGTTACCCGGATGCCTACTCGCGAGGATATCGATCTTCCCATCGAGGAACACCTCATCGTCGAGCTGTATTCCAAGTAATCGGAGGAAGCCCTCGAAGATGACAGGAACCGAACGCGGTCTGCTGTTAAGTCTGGCCGCAATGAGAAGATGAAGGAGGGTAACTGCATGATCGAAATCGAAAAGCCCCAGATCGAGTGTATCGAGGCTCCCGGCGATATCACCTACGGCAAGTACGTGGTGGAACCTCTGGAGCGGGGCTATGGTACCACGCTGGGCAATGCGCTTCGCCGCATTATGCTTTCTTCTTTGCCCGGCACCGCTGCGACCTCCATCAAGATCGCCGGCGTCCAGCACGAATTTTCCACCATTCCCGGCGTCAAGGAAGATGTGACGGAGATTGTCCTGAATATCAAGGGTCTCCTGACCAAGCTCCACGGCGAGAGCGGGAAGACGGTCTATGTTGAGGCAGTTGGCCCTTGTGAGGTCACTGCCGGCGATATCAAGGCCGATGGTGAGGTGGAGATTCTCAATCCCGAGCTCCACATTGCCACGCTGGACAGCGGCGCGACGCTGAATATGGAAAACACCCTGTCCCACGGTCGGGGCTATGTGTCTGCCGATAAGAACAAGCAGGGGATGCCCCAGCAGGTGATCGGCGTGATCCCCATTGATTCGATCTATACCCCGGTGTATAAAGTCAACTACACTGTGGAGCCCACCCGCGTGGGTACGTCCAGCGACTTCGACAAGCTGACACTGGAAGTCTGGACCGATGGTACCATTTCCGCCCGGGACGCCGTGTCCCTGGGGGCCAAAATCCTCTGCGACCACTTCACGTTGTTTACCGATCTCTCTGAGAACGTGGGCAGCAAGCCCACGGTGGTGGAAAAGGGAGAAACGCAGCGGGACAAGGTTTTGGAGATGACCATTGAAGAGCTGGATCTCAGCGTGCGCAGTTTCAACTGCCTCAAACGCGCCAACATCAACACGGTCGAGGACTTGATCTCCAAGACCGAGGACGAGATGATGAAGGTCCGCAATCTGGGGCGAAAGTCCCTGGAGGAAGTTATCAATAAGCTGTCCATGATGGGCCTGTCTCTGGCAGACGAAGAGAACAATTGACTTAAGACCCGGCGGGAGACCGCCGCGGCAGAAAATTCCCGATAAGGAGGAATACCGAAATGCCCGGAACCCGTAAACTCGGTAAGACAACGGACCAGCGTATGGCGATGCTTCGCCAGCAGGTTACCGATTTCCTGGACAAAGGCGCCATGGAAACCACCGTTACCCGCGCAAAGGAGATCAAGCCCCTGGCCGAGAAGATGATTACCCTGGGGAAGAAAAACGATCTGGCCGCTTATCGTCAGGCCATGAGCTTTATTACTCGCGAGGATGTGTGCAAGAAAATCTTTAAGGAAATTGCACCCTCTTATGCTGAGCGCAACGGCGGTTACACCCGCGTTGTTCGCACCGGCGTTCGCCGCGGAGACGCCGCGGAGACGGCGATTATCGAACTGGTAAAGTAAAAACCACAGGAAGCTCCCCTGCCGTGCAGTGAATGCTGCTCGGCAGGGGAGCTTTTATGACTGCGGCGCTTTATGGGAAGCGGAAAGAAGCGAAAAACGGTTTATTTTAGTCGAAAAGCATGCTATAATTGTTAAAATTAGAGAGTCAAACTCAAATCTGGCCTGTTCCATATGATTTCCCTTTTAAAAGCATGGGGGAAACGATTTTTATTCCGGAAATGCATGAGACGGGCTTTGCGCAAAGCAAGGGAGATATTCTATGGATGAGTGGAACCCAGTAAAAAAGCACAGGAGACTTTCCCTGCAAATGCTGGCAGTTCTCCCGGCAGTTTTGGTGGGCATCTTGATGATTCTGTGGGTTTGCCTGACCACGGTGTCTGAAAATGTAGCGCTTGACAGTGAACCGACCTATCAGATCACCGG
>JAEWYA010000097.1 GCA_023395775.1 Bacillota bacterium | reverse complement strand
GGGTTTTCCCGGAAAAATAGGCGTCCAGCCAGCAACGGACTTCGTCAAACACCGGCAGCTCGGCGGTTTGCTCCCGCCCAGTGAGAGTGGCGGCGAAGTATTTCTGCCCCTCCAGCCACAATCCGGTCAGCGCCGCGCCGTCGGCGGCGAGGTGCAGGGGACCCAGCGGGGAAGAGAGCGTAAAGATCGTGTCCATGGCGAAAGCTCCTCTCGGATTCGGCGAATTGCTTAAGGCAACATCTGTTCGACTTTTGAAATCATTATAACAGAGTGTGGTTCCGCTTGCAAGAAAAAGCCGGACGTGATACCATAGAACCATTAGACGGGGGGAGGATGCGTATGCTTTTAGCCATCGACATTGGAAATTCCAATACGTCCGTGGGGCTGTTCGGGGCGGACGGGAAGCTGAAATTTCTGGCCACGCTGGACACGGACGGCCGCAGAATGGCAGATCAGTTCAGCATCGACCTGATGAACGTATTCGCGCTGTATCACTACGATTTGAAGGATGTCAGCGGGGCTATCGTGTGCAGCGTGGTGCCGCCGCTGAATTTCATGCTGGAAAAAGCGGTGGCCCGGCTCTTGGGCAAACCGCCCATGGTGGTTGGTCCGGGCGTCAAAACGGGTCTGAACATCCGTATGGACTTTCAGACTCAGATGGGGGCCGACATTGTGGCGGACGCGGTATCGGCTCTTGAAAAGTTCTCCGCGCCCATCGTCACCATCGACATGGGAACCGCCACCACCATCGGCGTGATCTCCCATGACCGCACCTACGAGGGCGGACTCCTGCTGCCGGGGGTCAATGTCTCGCTGGAGGCGCTGAGCCGCCGGGCGGCTCAGCTTCCCGCCATCTCCCTCCAGCATCCCAAGGCGCTGATCGGAAAAAATACGGAGGACTGTATGCGCTCCGGCATTGTCTACGGCACCGCCGGAATGCTGGACGGCGTAATTGACCGCATCCGGGAGGAGTTTCCCGGAAAAACCGTCAGCGTGGTGGCCACCGGCGGCAACG
Source organism: Bacillota bacterium (assembly GCA_023395775.1). Classification (GTDB taxonomy): domain Bacteria; phylum Bacillota; class Clostridia; order Oscillospirales; family Oscillospiraceae; genus Oscillibacter. Next base: position 3,258 of record JAEWYA010000097.1, on the reverse strand, counting down.
CGCCGGTCATCGTCAAGTATTGCCGAAACAAGATCGTCTACGACAAGTATCTTTTGATGGACGGGCTGTGGGCCATCTATCAGAAGAACCGATAGGGGGAATGTGGAAATGGTGCGCGCGATTGGCGCAGTTGTATGGGTCTTAGCAGCCGGGGTTCTCGGTATCCTTTTTGGAGAAGTTTGGTGCTTTCTGGCAGTAGGGGGTCATGACCGGCTGCATTGTCTATGAACTGGAATCTATCCGAGAGGAAAAGCGGGGCGGCGAAAACAAACTGTAAAAAAGCCTGCGCGGGGAGAAAATCCCGCGCAGGCTCTATCTTATTTCGCCAAAACCTTTTTCAGCTTTGCAAAGCGGGGGAGGGAGTCCTGCTTCGGCAGCTTCGGCTCACCCTGAATCAGGGGAAGCGCGTAGTCGATGAAGGGCTTTTCCACGCCGTTGCCCCTTTCGTTGATCCACTCCCGGGGAACCTTCTTCTCCGTGTTGGCAACGTCGGTCAGGTTCAAAAGCTCCGTCTTGCAGACGTAGCGGCCGTCCCGTTCGGTCCGCTGGAAACCCACCATCTTGTCAGTAATGCCGTTGACTGCGTTCTCCACGGCGGCCTTGCCGGACATGAAGGACTCCTCGATGTCGGTCTCAGAGGCGAGATGCGCGCCGCAGCGCTGCAAAAGGCTCAGCTCGATGCCCCGAACCTTGGCGCCGGTCTTCTCCTTGACCGCGGCGGCGAGGGTGGCGGCGAGACCGCCCAGTTGGGCGTGGCCGAACCCGTCGGTGGAGGAGGTCTTTGCCTCGGAGACGAAGGTGCCGTCGGCATAGTGGATGCCCTCGGACACCGCCACCATGCAGTTGCCCTTCTCCTTATAAATGCGGTCCACGTCGGCCAGGAACTCGTCCATATTGAAGTCCGTCTCCGGCAGGTAGATCAGGTCGGGACCCGCGCCGTAGGCCGTGGCGAGGCCCGCCGCTCCAGCCAGCCATCCGGCGTGGCGGCCCATGATCTCAATGACGCAGACCATCCCGGTGTCATACACCCGGGCGTCCTGATAGACCTCCATGCAGCTGGTGGCGATATACTTGGCGGCGGAGGCGTAGCCGGGGCAGTGGTCCGTACCGTAAAGGTCGTTGTCGATGGTCTTGGGCACGCCCATCACGCGGCACTCATAGCCGACCTTCTGCATATACTTGGAAATTTTGTTGCAGGTGTCCATGGAGTCGTTGCCGCCGTTGTAGAAGAAATAGCGCACGTCGTACTTCTTGAAAATCTCCAATATGCGCTTGTAATCGGTGTCATCCACATCGGGGTCCGCCATCTTGTAGCGGCATGAGCCAAGGGCGGAGGAGGGCGTATATTTCAGGAGCTCCAGCTCGCCGGGATCCTCCTTGCCCATGTCGAACAGGCGGTCGTTCAGAACGCCCTTGATTCCGTGCTCCGCGCCATAGACCGCGGTGATGCTGGAAGACTTCAGCGCGGTGGCGATGACGCCGTATGCGCTGGCGTTGATAACGGAAGTGGGGCCGCCGGACTGGCCCAGGATGCAGGCGCCTTTCAGTTCACTCATGGATATTACCTCCTGATTTTTCATCCCGGAAAAACCGGGCTTGTTTTTGTATACATTGGCAAAATTATCTTACCATGATAAAATATAATTGTAAATACTTGCATTTTAATTTTTCTGTGATATTATCATAAAAGAAAATCGTTTTCCTCCGATTTAATTGGCACTGATCTGGATTTCTTCACCAGAGCGGCGGATTTGTTGCTCCGGCGGCGCCGGAGGACGGGGAAAACTGATAATTTTGACAGGAGATGATTGATATGCCACTGGTCACATCAACCGAAATGTTCAAGAGAGCTTATGACGGCGGCTACGCTATCGGCGCATTCAACGTCAACAATATGGAGATCGTACAGGGAATCACCGAGGCCGCCCGCGATCTCAGCGCTCCCCTGATTCTCCAGGTGTCCAAGGGTGCCCGGGCCTATGCCAACCACACCTATCTTGTGAAGCTGGTGGAGGCCGCGGTCATCGAGTGCCCCAATATCCCCATCGTGCTCCATCTGGACCACGGCCCGGATTTTGAGACCTGCAAGAGCTGCATTGACGGCGGCTTTACCTCCGTCATGATCGATGCCTCCGGCAAGCCCTTCGCTGAGAACATCGAGATCACCAAGAAGGTCGTGGAATACGCCCACGACCACGGCGTGGTGGTCGAGGCGGAACTGGGTACTCTGGCCGGCATTGAGGACGACGTGAAGGTCAAGACCGAGGACTCCTCCTACACCCACCCCGAAGAGGTGGAGGAATTTGTCACCAAGTCCGGCTGCGACTCTCTGGCAATCGCCATCGGCACCAGCCACGGCGCTTACAAGTTCAAGCCCGGCACCAAGCCCCAGCTGCGGTTTGACGTGCTGGAGGAGGTCTCCAGGCGTCTGCCCGGTTTCCCCATCGTGCTGCACGGCTCCTCTTCCGTGCCGCAGGAGTTTGTGGAGAAGATCAACAAGTTCGGCGGCAACATGCCCGGCGCTGTCGGCGTACCTGAGGACCAGCTGCGCCATGCCGCAGAGCTGTCCGTGTGCAAGATCAACATCGACTCCGATCTGCGTCTGGCCATGACGGCCTGCATCCGCGAGCATTTTGCGCAGTCCCCCGCTGACTTTGACCCCCGCCAGTACCTGAAGCCTGCCCGTCAGGCCATCAAGGAGATGGTCGCCCACAAGATCGTGGACGTTCTGGGCTGCGACCACAAGGCATAAGCACCGTTTCAGCATGAAAGCAGGGAGACCGTTGTCTCCCTGCTTTTTTCACATTTTCCGTCCGCTTAACATAGTCTGAGGGCAGGGGAGGAGTGCTTATGGGCCCTTTACAGGACTATGACCGCCAGGCGGCGGTAGCGTATGCCCATCGTTGGGCGTACGGACGGAACCCGGATTTTTACAACTACGACGAAATCGGCGGCGACTGCACGAATTTCGCCTCCCAGTGCATCTATGCCGGGTCCGGCGTTATGAACTATCTTCCGACTTTTGGCTGGTACTACATCGACGCTAACCGGAAGTCGCCGTCCTGGACCGGTGTCGAGTATTTTTTCAATTTCCTGACCCGCCCGCAGTCCTCTGTGGGGCCGGTGGGGAAGGAGTGCCTGCTGACGGAAATACGTCCCGGCGATGTGGTCCAGCTGTCCTTCACCGGGCAGGGATTTCAGCATACGCCGGTGGTGGTGGAGGCGCAGCCGCCCTATGCCCCGGAGAATATTATGGTG
>JAEWYA010000081.1 GCA_023395775.1 Bacillota bacterium | reverse complement strand
GCTCACAGGAGATCAAGGTCCCCGACGAGGACGAGGAAGAGACGGCAGCAGCCGCTGCCGACAAGGGCAGCTTTTGGAGCCGGGTGGGCCAGATGTTCAAGGATTTCTGGTCCTCAATCACCGGAATTTTCCACTGAGGGAGTGCCGGTATGAAAAAGGAAGGTGACTCCCTGTGATTCAGAAAATTGCCCACGGGCTGACCCGGAAGCCCAAGCTCATTGCGCTGATCGCCGTTTTGCTTCTGATTCCATCTGCGCTGGGATTTGTGTCTACCCGCATTAACTATGACATTTTGTCGTATCTGCCGCAGGACGCGGAGTCCTCTCAGGGAGAAAAGCTGCTGGAGGAGCCGTTTCAGATGGCGGCTACCAGCATGCTGATCGTGGAGGATATGCCCGCCGGATACAGCAATCAGCTGATTCAGGAAATTCAGGACATACCCGGCGTCAGCAATGCCATTTGGGTGAGCAACATGGTGGGTATTCAGATTCCCACCGACTTTATCCCCGCCGACTTGAGAAATATGTTCTTCTCCGGGGACGCCACAATGATGATCATCCAGTACGACCACCCCGGCGCTTCCGATGAAACTATGGAGGCCATCGATCAGGTGCGGTCGGTATGCAACGACAAGTGCTTTCTGGCGGGCTTTTCCGTGGTCATCAAGGATACCCGTGACCTGATGGACAGCGAGCTTCCGCTCTTCGTGGGCCTTGCCGTTCTTCTGGCGCTGGTGGCCATGTCGGTGACGCTGGAATCCACGGTACTGCCCTTTATATTTCTTGCCAGTATCGGGCTTGCCATCATTTACAACTTCGGCTCCAATATTTTCTTAGGGGAAATTTCCTACTTAACAAAAGCCATTGCAGCTGTACTGCAGCTGGGTGTTACCATGGATTACTCCATCTTCCTCTACCGCCGCTACGAAGAGGAACGCGGGAACTACGAGGATAAGCGCGACGCCATGGCAAACGCCATTGTGGCCGCGTTCACTTCCCTCTCCGGCAGCAGCCTGACCACCATTGCCGGCTTTCTGGCCCTGTGCTTCATGCGCCTGACGCTGGGCCGGGATATCGGCATCGTCATGGCAAAGGGCGTGGTGCTGGGCATTGCCACCGTGATTCTGGTGCTGCCGTCTCTGGTGCTGATTTTCGACAAGCAGATCGACAAGCACAAGCACCGGACATTGATTCCCAGCTTCGACAAGATCAACGTCCGTATCCTAAAGCATCGCTGGGTTTTTGTGGGGCTGACTCTTCTAATGTTCCTGCCCGCCATCTATGCGCAGAATCATGCAGGGATCTATTACAAGCTGGATGAGTCCCTGCCTCAGGACCTGCCCTCTATCGTGGCCAACGACAAGCTGAAGGACGACTTTGATATGGCAACGTCTCACTTTGTGCTTCTTCGGGACGACGTCTCCGCCACGGATATGAACAAGCTGGAAAACGATATCAAGAATGTGCCCGGCATCACCTCAGTGCTGTCCTATCACTCCATGCTGGGGGCAGGCATCCCGGAATTCTTTGTTCCCGACGAGGTCCGCACCATGCTCAAGCAGGGTGGCTGGCAGATGATGATGGTGAACTCCAAGTATGCCACCGCGTCTGATGCCGTTTCCAACCAGCTGCAGCAGATGCGGAGCATCATCAAGCAGTACGACCCGAACGCCCTGATTACCGGCGAGGCGGCCATGACAAACGACTTGATTGAAACCTCCGCCGTGGACTTCAACGTCACGAATTACATCTCCATCGCGGCGATCTTTCTCATCATCGCCTGCGTGTTTCAGTCCATTTCCATCCCGGTGGTGCTGGTGGGCACCATTGAGCTTGCTATCTTTATCAATCAGGGCGTACCCTATTTTACCGGAACGGACATTCCGTTTATCGCTCCCACCATCATTGGCTGTGTGCAGTTGGGTGCCACGGTGGACTACGCCATATTGATGACAACCCGCTTTCAGGAAGAACTGCGCGGGGGAAAGAGCCGGGATGAGGCCATCCATATTGCCGCCACCTCCTCCGACCCCTCCATTATCACAAGCTCCCTGGTGCTCTTTTGCGCCACGCTGGGCGTGTCTTTCGTCTCCAGCATCGACCTGATCGGCACCATCTGCGTGATGCTGGCCCGGGGCGCATTGATTTCCGCCGCAATCAGCATCTTTATTATGCCCTCTGTCCTCAGCGTGTGTGAGCCGCTGTTCAACAAGACCACCCGGTACTGGCGGACCACGCCCCCGGCGAAGCCCTCCCGGATCGCAAAGGCGCTGCAATCCGCTGCGGAAAAGCTTCCCGCCAAGAAAAAAGCAGGCGAAACAGGCGATGTCGTTTTTGACGGCGGCGGAGAGGGGCCGCAGACGGAAAACGGTCCGGCTTCCGGGGACGCGGCGTTGGGGAGCTCCGGCGCAGAAGAAACGCCCGAGAAGGAGCCCGCGCAGACCTATTGAACCGGAAACGCAGCTTTGCTTTTTCACGAAAGTAAACCCTCGACCTGAATAAAAAGATTTGAGATCGGAAATTCCTACTTTTATGAGTTACTTCAACACTTGGGCCGTGCTCTTTTGCGGTATATCACGGTCAAACGGTGAATGTTCTCGAATTTACGAAAAGATGCGTAAACTAAAAGGAAATTTTGTCGTCTTTTTTACCTGTTTTTTTAAAGTTTTAGTTGACCGTCTTTTTGAGACGTGTATAATGGAAGAGGTATAGAAATCGTGCAAAATTCGCCGTTTCAGTAATTTATTGGAGGAAAAGAGCATGTTTGAATTTCTGATCAACAAGTTAAAGGCCCGTCCCCGCAAGATCATTTTCACCGAGGGCACCGATGCCCGCATTCTGGAGGCGTCCGCCCGTCTGCTGTCCGGTACGTTCCTGACTCCCGTTCTGGTGGGCAATCCCGACGCCGTATCCGCCGCCGCTGAGGATGCCGGTTTCAATATTCGGGGCGCTGAAATCATCGACCCGGAGAATTTTGCCGAGATGGACAAAATGGTTGCCACCCTGTTTGAGCTGCGCAAGGGCAAGATGGACGAGGCAGAGTGCCGCAAGGCCTTGAAGCAGGGCAACTACTTTGGCACCATGCTGGTGAAGATGGGCTATGCCGACGCTTTGCTGGGCGGCGCCACCTACTCCACCGCCGACACCGTCCGTCCCGCGCTGCAGATCATCAAAACCAAGCCGGGCAGCAAGATCGTGTCCTCCTGCTTCATTCTGGTCCGTCCCTCCGCCACCGGCGACCGTGAGGTTCTGGCCATGGGCGACTGCGCCATCAACATCAAGCCCACTGAGGACGAACTGGTGGAGATTGCGCTGGAGACCGCCAGTACCGCCCGCAAGTTTGGTATGGATC
>JAEWYA010000076.1 GCA_023395775.1 Bacillota bacterium | reverse complement strand
GCCCAGTTCCTGCGCCTTTTGGAGCTTGCTCCCGGCGGCGTCCCCCGCCACCACGTAGGAAGTCTTTTTTGACACGGAGCCGGAGGCCTTTCCGCCCCTGGATTCGATCATGGCCTCGGCGGTCTTGCGGTCGAACCGGGTCAGCGTACCGGTGAGGACGAAAGTCTTGCCCGCGAAGCGGTTGTCCACCGCCTGTTCTGTACACGTCATATTTACCCCGGCCTGACGGAGCTTTTTGAGAAGATCCTGAGACTGAGGGCTTGCCAGCCAGTCCAGAATGAACCGGGCCGTGATGCCGCCCACGTCGTCGATGGCGGTCAATTCCTCCAGGGAGGCGTGCTCCAGCGCGTCCAGAGACTTAAAATGCAGCGCCAGCACCCGGCCCGCTTTCGCGCCCACCTGCCGGATGCCCAGAGCGTACAGCAGCTTTCCAAGGTCGTTTCCCTTGGATTTCTCAATGGCGGCCACCGCGTTGGCGGCGGACTTCTCCCCCATCCGGTCCAACTGGGCAAAGTCCTGCTCCGTCAGGCTGTACAGGTCGGCGGCGGAGCGGATCAGGCCGGTTTCGATCAGCTGCTGGAGCACGGCGGGGCCAAGCCCGTCGATATCCATGGCGTCCCGACTGGCGAAATGCGTGATGTTTCGCAGCAGCTGGGCCGGACACTCCGCGCCGGTGCAACGCACCGCCGCGCCGTCGACGTCCCGTGTCACCGGCGCGCCGCACACGGGGCAAACCTTCGGCAGCTCATAGGGAGCGGCCCCCTGCCGCCGTTTGGAAAGGTCCACCTCCACGATCTCCGGAATGATCTCCCCCGCCTTCTGGACCAGCACGGTGTCCCCGATGCGGATGTCCTTTTCGGCGATATAATCCTGATTGTGCAGCGTGGCGCTCTGGACGGTGGTCCCCGCCAGATGGACCGGGGAAAGCACGGCCCGGGGCGTCAGCACGCCGGTGCGCCCCACCTGAACCACAATGTCCAGCACCTCGCTTGGCTTTTGCTCCGGCGGATACTTGTAGGCGATGGCCCACTTGGGGTATTTCACGGTGCTGCCCAGCTTTTCTCGGTCGGAAAGACTGTTGACCTTGATGACTGCGCCGTCCATGTCATAGGGGTAGCTCATGCGCCGCTCGTTGATGTCGAGAATCTCCTGCTGGCACTGTGCCACCGTATGGAGCGTCCGATGCGGGATGACCCGGAAATGCTGGCTTTCCAGATAGTCCAGCGTTTCGGAGTGGGTTAAAAAGCTCCGCCCCTGCGCCAATTGCAGGTTGAAAATCCGGATGTCCAGCCGGCGCTCGGCGGCGATCTTGGGATCCAGCTGGCGCAATGAGCCCGCGGCAGCGTTCCGGGGATTTGCCATGAGAGGCTTGCCCTCAATCTCCCGCTGCTGGTTGATCTCGTCGAACACGGAGCGGGCCATATAGACCTCGCCCCGGACAATCAGCCTGGGCAACTTTTCCGGCAGCGTCATGGGGATGGAGCGGACGGTGCGTAAGTTTTCCGTCACGTCCTCACCCACCCGGCCGTCGCCCCGGGTGGCGCCGCTGACGAACACGCCGTCCCGGTACTCCAGGGCCACGGACAGGCCGTCCACCTTTGGCTCCAGCGAGTATTCCACACCCGCGCCCAGGGCTTCCTCCATCCGGCCGCAGAAATCCTCCACCTCGGCGGCGCTGAACACGTCCTGCAGACTTTCCAGCGGTACCTCGTGGCGATAGGTGGCAAAGCCCGCCTTCAGCTTGTCCCCCACCCGCTGGGTGGGGGAATCCGGAGTGATCTCCTCCGGATGCTCCCGCTCCAGCTGCTGCAAGCGCCGGTTTTTCATGTCGTAGTCATAGTCCGACATGGTGGGTTCGTCCAGCACGTAATAGCGGTAGGCGTTCTCGTTGAGTTCCTCCCGCAGCCGCTTCATTTCCTCCCGATCGTCCATGGTTCCTTCCCTTTCCCGCGGCCCGTTCTGGGCCTTGAACGGGAGGCAGTCCTCCCGTTCAGTTTCCGTTGATGATGTAATCCCTGGCGTCATTCGTCTGGTCGCTGGAATCGCTGAAATAAGTGTAGCTCCCCGGCACGGAGCCAACGATCACCGTTTCCGCCACGGTAAAAGCGTTGCTGACCTGCGTGGCCGCATTGAAGCCCGGCAGCAGGATTGCTACGTACACGTCCACATCCAGCAGAATCTGGTGTTTTGTTTGGTTAATTCCGGCGGAAATGAACTGATTTTCAAGATGTGCCGTGGACGATCCAACAGACTGCATTCGCACCGTCACCCGCGGCCCCCGTCCGGCCAGCAGGCTGACGCCGGTGAGGTTACCCAAGGGGATGGACAGATCTTTTGTGGATACCTCGGATATCCGCTCCAGAATCACATTCAGAATCTTTGACTGCAAACGGTTGAATTCCGGCATGTTGCTCTTTACCGCCGTGATCTTCCCCTCGTTGTCCTTTTCAAAGGAGATCAGATCTTCATATTTAATATCGCCGTTGTCAATTGTCTCGTTCACCGCCTGCGTGACAATGCTGTTCACCGTGTTGGTGACCCGGGTGACGGCAAGCTGGGTCAGCAGCTGCTTCATTTGGACACCCGCCACCACGGTCAGCACAGCCAGCCCGACAAGCAAACCGGCCAGTATAAGTCGCACAATCGCCCGGCGGGACAAGGGCCGCCGATAGTACCGATATCCTCTCATAGAATCACCCCATCAGAGGATTCTATGCGGGGCGGGCTTTTCCTTATTTCAGCCCGCTGACAATCTGCTTGAAGACCTTGCCCCGTTCCATGAAGTTTTTGAATTGGTCAAAGGCTGCGCAGGCCGGACTCAGCAGCACCACGTCGCCGTCGCCCGCCCGCTGGGAGGCGGTCTCGACAGCGGCCTTGAAATCGGGGATGTCCACCATTTCCGGCTGACCCTGGTAATTGGGCGCGTTTTCCACGCATTCGCGGATTTTGTCCGCCGTGGCCCCACAGAGGATCAGCAGCTTCACGTGGTCCACGATCTCCGGCCCCAGCACGTCGAAGGGAATGTGCTTGTCATAGCCCCCGGCGATGAGAATGACCTTCTCGGGGAAGGAACGCAGTCCCGCGATGGTGCGGGAGGGGCTGGTGCCGATGGAGTCGTTGTAGTACCGCGCGCCCCGGAGGGTGCGCACCAGCTCGATGCGGTGCTCTACCCCGACGAAAGTCCGGGCCACCTGCCGCATGGCCTCGTCCGGAACCAGACCGTCCACGGCAGAGATTGCCGCCATGTAGTTCTCTACGTTGTGGACGCCGGGAATCAGGATGTCGGATGTCCGCATGATTTCCCGCTCTGCCCCGTTTTTCCGGGAAATGACGGAGTTTCCCCGGAGAAACACACCCTCCTCCGGCTCAGACTGCCGGGAGACCAGCCGCACATGGCTCACGGCCCGGCCCGCCTGCTCCGCCGTGATGGCGTTGTCGGAGTTGAACACCGCAATATCCTCGGTTGACTGATGCGTAAAGATATTTTCCTTTGCAGCAACATACTCCGCCATATCCCTGTGGACGTCCAGATGGTTGGGGGCCAGATTCGTGATGACGGAGATGTGGGGGCTGCGTTTCATGGTCATCAGCTGAAAGGAGCTCAACTCCAGCACAGCGTAATCCCCCGGCCGCATTTCCCCCGCATCGCACAGCAGGGGACGGCCGAAGTTCCCCCCCACATGGCCGGTTTTTCCGGCTTCCTACAGGAAT